>JAQSCR010000616.1:0-6011 GCA_029945495.1 Pseudolabrys sp.
GAATTGGACGCGAAAAGACCCCTCAGGGGGTCAATATTGCAAGCAATTTTGCAGCTGCGGGATCGCAGCGCTTTGAGCAACCCAATTCCAATGCGATCACGCCCCCATTCCAAAACTCCCTTGGGCTCTTGTGTTTCCCTTAGTCCGGTCAATTCGGCAGCGTGTGAAACACGCTTCACCAGTGATCGAAGGCGTGGCGAGAACCGCTGCACAAGCGCGTCCGAGGACCCGTCGGATAGCCCTGCAAAAACTATTTGTGACGGCTTAGTTCTAGCGACGGCATTATTTCTCTTTATAATCTGCGACTCTTGATCCGGCATTTGGAGCCGTGGGCCGTCAATAACTGGCAGATACGATCCAGCTTGCGCTAAGTAACACGACGCTTGCGCCGCCAACCGTGGATCGTCGGATATCAAAATCGTTTTTAGCAATAATGGGCATTTCATGCCGCTTTATCCTGCCGGTATAATTTTATCTCCGGCGTAAAACACCGTAGGAAAGTCAAACAAGTCTCGTTGCGTGTGGGCTTGACTGATCTTTAGGAACTCATCGAAGAAATCGGCACAAAAGGTTTGCTAGGATTCCTCGGCCGCGGATTCCTCATCCTTCTCTTCCAGTGCAAATCGCACTTCGGGCAGTGGATCGGTAGTGCAAGCCCCAAGCCAACTCATGATGCCGTCGCTGGTTATTCCGGCATCCTTCAATTGCTTTGAAAGACGAACGCATTCAGCACGCAAAATTGAAAGCGATATGGTCCGTTTGGGGGATTCCACGCGGTCATAGGCCGTTTCCGCGAACAAATCCGTCAAAGCTTCCCCAAGGTCGGCTTTGTCCGTATCGGTGAGAACACCGACCCGCAATAAGCTCCGTGCGCACCAAATAAGGTGCGTAAGGCTTGTCTCCTGCCTCGTAACAATTGCCATAACCAGTTGATCTACGAGGCTTCGAGGAAGGAGAACTGATTTATCGGGATTCCGCGCCCATCTTTCCACAGCGTGAGCTGCGCCTGATACTTGGTCAAAAGTCACGCCCATCATGGAGCGCCTGATGACCTTCGTAGCTCGCTCTAACAAATCAGGACGCAGCGGAAGAATGCGCGGCAGTACCTGTAGCAACGAAGGAGCCGGGATATCCGTTATGAGGCGAAAAATATTGTTTACCCTAGCGTCCGTGATGTCTCCCTCAACGAGTTGAGGGACTATCGCGTGCACTAAGCACGGCCCGATTTCGCGCCCTACGCGCTTAGGCAGATTGCGATTAAAGTCAATCGGCGAGCTAGAGGGCTTCGGTGCCCACGCCAAGATCGCATCGAGAAGCAAAAGAGCGTCTTCGCGACTCGGTAGTTGGATTTTATCATTGAAGCGCCCCTTTTGGGCTGCTCCCTTGATGGAAATCAGAGCTTCCTCCGTGAAAAGTTTGTCTCCGGTTTCCTTGTAAACGACTTCGTTGAAATACCGCGTGGCCAGCGCGGGATCTGGCGAAGGCAAAGACAAAAAGACGAACGAATAGAAATTCGTGTTGCTTGGTATGAGTTCGCTCGGATCTCGTTGCGCATATAGCGCATCCCCCAACGCGCCGCGCTCGGCTTCGGATAGCAGCTTTCTTTCATCAAGAAAGAGAAGCCTCATGGAAGCGTCCGCCCGAGTATCACGTTGCTCGGATCGAACCGCCTCAATCAATTCATGAATGCGGCTCCCCCATGATGGATTCCTATCCGGCCTTTCGTACCGACTTTCTCCGATATAGGTGATGGGCTGTGGCCATTGCTCTGGGCCTTGAAACCCTGCCTCGGTTCGCAACGGAAACTGGATGGCCGACAAGGCCAACTCTCCACGCTGTGCTGGGGGGAATGCTTCGCAACTTCGTTGCAACAAGTGCCCGATTGGCTCTAACAACCACCAATGCTTTAGGTCAGCGTCCTTAACAAGCGATTCCGCAAGCTCATAAAACTTCTTTGCCTGCGCGTAGTCACTCCGAATGACTAATCGAGAAAGGACCTCGATATAGAACCTTATCTGCTCAATGGCGCGACTGTTAAATGATTTACCGCTCATATCGGGTCGCGCGTATGTGGCCCGGACCCGCCAAAATTCGATGGCCGCGACAGACGTATCTATGAGCTTCTGCATGATTTCAGTGCGTAACTCAGCAACTGAAACGCGATCTAAATAGCGCTCAACGTATTCGTCGCTGTGGCTCCGAAGAGTCTGTAGTAGACGCAAATACCAGTTTTCAGATGCCTCAAAGGAAAATGCGAGCGCCATCTTTGACGTATCGCCTCTGATGTTCGCCCAATCGAAGGAGATCGGTATCGCTGCGTCTTCGGCCAACCGATCCAATTCATAGTCGGGTGGGATGACAGTCCAACTCGTGAACTTTGAGCCGCCGCCTGCTTCAACGTATGTACCGGCGTCAAAGTGTGCTTTCGGATCGAAGGTCTGCTTTTCCTGTTCGCGCACCGCTTTTTCAAGGTCGCCTTCGACGTGACGCAGCTCATCCCACGGGTCACACTTGGCTGCTTTGAAATCGAGAGACCAATCGCGATCCCGGTCATATTCGCGATTCCTGGATGTTGCGCCGCCGCCTAAGTCCGCGGCTCGCGCAAGGAACTCTGCCCATGCGCGGCGAGACAATACCCAAAACGAACGGCGGTCGCGCTGTTGCCGCGTGCGAAGCTCTTTCAATGCATCGAATATCAACTGCTTGGCATTAATATAGTCGCCAAACTCGCACCTGATGTTTGCTTGTCGCAGTTTCCAAACGGGATCAGGCCCTTCTATTTCGGCAGTTTGTTTCGCCATTTCTTTGAGTTGTAGGCGATCTCTTAGCCATAGGCACTTCTGATACGCAACATTCGCGCGGTGATCGGATTCCGGCTCCGAAAATTTAGTTATTATTTCTGTGAGACGGTCGAACCGAGGCCGGTTGTTATCGAAACGCGACGCTCGCAATGCAATGGAAGCGAGTTCGAGGTGCTCATTTGGGGACAGCTCCGCACTCGGTGGAGCCTCTACTATCGCGCTAAGAGCGTTTGAAATGACTTCCGGAAGAGGCCAAAACGTTTTATCGAAACGCCATGCAATTTCGAACAAAACTCTTGGACAACTCTTGGCATCCAGCGCTTCAATAACATCCTTGCTTAACGGAATTTCATTTGTTGAGTGACGCAGGTGAACGCGCTTCTCATAGGGGCAAACAAGCCAGCCGGGATAGCTCTCGCGCTCGATGCGCCACTGTTCGGCAAGCGTCTTTAGTAGGTCAGCCGCGTATGCCTTATCCTTATAAAGGCGATCAACATCACTCCCCGACCTTCCGGAACGCGGAGCTTTGGTTGGAGGCCATGCGTGAATGGCCTTCGGCTCGGCACTCTTCAAAAACTCTAAAAAGAGACGCGTTGCCGTCGCGTGACGTTCGGCGGGATCAACATCTTTGACTAGGGGGGCCAAATCAATCGGCGCAACGTTACGCTGTTCCAGCAAACGGCGCGTGGCAGAGCGTAGATTCAAAACGCCAACCAAATAAATTCTTCGGGCGCCGTCTCCAAGATGATCTCGAACCCATCCCGACCATTGCAGAAAATTCGGATCGTTTCCGGAAAACCCCACTAAACAAAGCTCATTTTCGAGAAACACCTGCCTTGCCAGATTTACGAAAGCTGCATGGCGAATCGGGTAGGTTCGGTAGTCCTCTTCTGTGAAAATGAAGGGACCAGAGGGTAGCGATCCGTGGAGCTTTACAATGCGGGGTTGCCTCGCGCGTGCAATATCGTTTGCTGCGCTGATTGTCTCATAGGAAATATCGCTGATCCGGGGAGCAGTCCGCTCAAGCAAAGTATCCCAATTTGTGGTGAGCACGTCAGCCCACGGCAAGCGCATGAGAGATTCGTGCAGCTCGCCCGGCTCCCAGCTCTGATCCGGCACCTGCTCCCGGATAAAATCGTCCAGTGCGGCTTGACCGAGCATGGCTCGAAATTCTTCCGCAAGGCGTAGTGGATCGGTTGGAATTTCGGACTCGGATGCACCGGCATAGATTTGCGCAGCGATGCTTCGCTTGAGGTCATTCCACAGAGGCGGCATTTTGGAATCGCCAGCTGGAAGGGTCGCAAACCGGCTAAAACCTGAGCCGAGCAACAGAGCTGCGCCTCGCGTTCCGCCATCGCGCCACAGAGCCTTGGCAAGATGCTCAAGCGCGAAGAAATCGTGTATGCCGGCTATATCCATCGTAAAACTCCAAACGGGCTCGATGATATTGATTATTTAGAAGTGCTCAGATTCCGAGCCGCAATTCATTGATTGGTAGATTAATGGTGCCGGTGGTCGGAATCGAACCGACACTCCTCGCGGAACACGATTTTGAGTCAAGTCGGTAGCACAGGAAATTATTGATTTTGCAGGACAAAATCAAGTTCGCCCTGCGAATGTGTAAGAACTCTGTTTATAGACTAAGTTTCGGGCCGTATATTTGTCACGAGGTAACTCAAGGAAACTCCGTGTCCGAAGGACCCGTAAGCGCCGTTGCCCCGTTTCTCAACGTCCTGCGAACCCTGCAACTCTGGGTGCTGACAGGCTTGGCATTGGCTGGCTACGCGGTCTTATTCTTACCGGCGTTCGGTGGAGTCGATGTTATTCCGTTTCGCCGGGAATGGGGCGTCTGGGTTTGGGTCGAGGCCGTCACGTTCACCGTCCTCGCAGTTACACGTGGCGTTGATGCAGCTGTTAGAGCTTACCGTGCCTATCGACAGCGAATAATCGGCAAGCCCTCCTTGCGCCTTGTTCCGCGCCATCGGCAAAACTGGTGGCATCTTGCCAAGCAAAAGGACGGCAGTTTCATCACCCAGATTTCTATGGACGTTGAGGTCGCCAATCTTACCGATCTTCCCGTTCGCCTCGTCAAAGCACGGCTGATCCACCCGAGGTCAAAAGGCTTGTTGGTGTCTAGCGATGTTACGCTTCCTCAGGAAGGAAGCCCGTATCACAGCGATAAGCATGTGGTCCCTCCGCAGGACAGCGCGACCGCCTCGGTGCATTTAATGGCGCGAGGCGCATTGGTCACTCAATCGAAAACGATGAAAGTCACGATTGGGATCACGGATCAGTTCGGTTACGAATACAGACTTAAACGCATTCTGGTGCCGTCGCATGATCCGGTTCCTATCAAGGACCCCTTCGTTAAGCGGTTGAAAGCAGCGCTGAGCCGTCCTTTTCATAAAAATCAGCGCGAGGTACTCGACTCTCTTCCGCCGCCGCCCGAATGGCAGCATGGCGGGAGGTTTGACGCCGTCGATCTGATCCTAAACGAAGAAAAGCGAAACTACGTCGCTAACGGCAGAGAACGGGGCGGCCTCGGCAGTTTAAACGTCACGCTACAAAGTGAGCCCAATAACGGCTGGACGGAAGCTGGCAAAGTGCCCTCTCTTCTCTGGCCGAAGAATCAAGGCAAGATTATTTCGTCCCCAAATCTTGATCGGCTTCTCAAGTTGCACGACAGCGCGCGGCCTGAGGAAAAAGTAGCGGTTGAGGCCTACTTAGAAAGTCATCTCAATCGCAAGTCGCCGTTTGCTGCGGTCGGCTATTTCATTTTTGTTGCCCTGCATCGAATGGGCAAGACGCAAGCCGCGTTGATCGCCGCACGATCCCGGCTTTCTGATGATATCCATTTTGGCTACTCAAACATCTTAGGCGTTTTATCAGCGCTCATCTCACACGAGCATCACACCTTTTCCGATCTACAGTTGGTCGAGATCATGAAGGTGCTTGATGGCGACAAGCAGCACAACTTCCGACTCCCCGAAAAGATTACGCTCGCACGCTTGCAGCACATCGATAATGCCATTTTATGACGCGCTTTTAACTCATGAACAAAGTAGCATTTCTCAATCAGTCTGAGCCATTTCCCGCAGCTTTGGCGAGTATTAGCTGAAGTATTAGTGACTACGACTGGCACGGGTGGCGGCCAGTGTCGGCCTCGCCTCGGTCTCTGGGGCCAGACCCGCCAAAAAGGGAATTTTCCAA
>JAQSCR010000616.1:6021-7492 GCA_029945495.1 Pseudolabrys sp.
GCCCGCAAGCTGAGTAGCCACATCGGAGACTGAGCCTCTCGCTATATTCGCGCGGTTTCGCGGCCTTTTGGCCGCGCTTGGCGCCCACCCTGCGGAGACTGGACTGGCTGGCTGGGGCGGGAGGGATCGAACCTCCGAATGGCGGAATCAAAATCCGCTGCCTTACCGCTTGGCTACGCCCCAATTGCGCCTGAGAAAGCTTCGCCGGGACATTTCCGCCCGGCTCCCTTTCTTATTGCGCATGATCTTGTCCGACCTTCCTTCGCCCGCCAATGCGGGCTTCGCGAAGGCGGGAAACCGGTTCCCGCTTTTCGGGATCATGCGCGCGCGGACCATAGCGGCGGTGCCGCCCCCAATCAACGCCTGACGGCCTGGTTTAACCCCCTGATTTTGGGGCCGTTCCCCGAGCCCCCCACGCGCCTTTGACGTGCCCGCGGGCCCGGCTAGATTGCCGCCATGACATACCGCGCCCCCGTTGCCGACATCGCTTTTGCCCTCAAACACGCCGCCGGCCTGCGATCCGCCATCGCCGACGGCATTTATGGCGACCTCGACGAAGCAACCATCGATTCGGTGCTCGAGGAGGCCGGCAAGTTCGCCTCCGACGTGATCGCGCCGCTCAACCGCGTCGGCGACCAGTTCGGCACCCCCTTCAAGGACGGCCATGTCACCACCCCGCCTGGCTGGAAGGAGGCCTATACCGCCTGGGCCGCCGCCGGCTGGAATGGCCTCGCCTCGCCCGCCGATTTCGGCGGCCAGGAGTTGCCGCACGCGGTCAATGCTGCCTGCATCGAGATGTGGAACGCGGCGTCGATGGCCTTCGGCATCGGCCCGGTGCTGACCATGGCCGCGGTCGACGCGCTGCACGCCTACGGCTCAGACGCGCTGAAACAGAAATATCTCGAGAAGCTGATCAGCGGCGTGTGGATGGGCACCATGCAGCTGACCGAGCCGCAGGCCGGCTCCGATGTCGGCGCGCTGCGCACCAAGGCCGAGCGCGCGGGTGACGGCAGCTACCGCATCACCGGCTCGAAGATCTTCATCACCTATGGCGAGCATGACCTGACCTCCAACATCATCCACTTCGTGCTGGCGCGGCTGCCCGATGCGCCGCCCGGCACCAAGGGCATATCGCTTTTTCTCGTGCCGAAGTTTCTCGAAGACGGCACGCGCAACGACGTGCGCGCGCATTCGGTCGAACACAAGATGGGCATACACGCCTCGCCGACCTGCACCATGGTCTATGGCGACAACGGCGGCGCCGTAGGCTTTATCATCGGCGAGGAACACAAGGGCATGCTGTGCATGTTCACGATGATGAACCGGGCGCGGCTTGCCGTCGCTCTGCAGGGCGTCGCGATTGCCGAACGCGCGTTGCAGCAGGCCATGTCTTATGCCAGCGACCGCAAGCAGATGGGCCATGCCATCATCGACTACCCGGACGTCAAGCGCATGCTGCTGACCATGCGGG
>JAQSCR010000617.1:0-5135 GCA_029945495.1 Pseudolabrys sp.
GGACCAGCCCTATGGTCTATCCGAGCGCACCAAGGCGCCGAAGGCGACCGACTACATGATGGAACACGGCACCGTCATGAGATAGGCGGGCCATGCGTTGCATGGTCTTTGGGTCTTTGGCCAAATTCTCCGGCCGCTATTCCGGCCAAGATATTGGATCTCCGTCTTCTGCCAGCACGTCACGCGTGCGTCGGACGCATCATAGTTAGACGATAGGGTCCACAAGTGACTTTCAGACAAAATGTCTTTCCGATCGGCGCGGCGATTTTCGCTCTTGCGCTCGCGTCGTCATCGCTGGTGACGGAAGGCTTCGCCACTGAGACGGCCGGCGCGAAAGTCGCCGACTTCAAGCTGGCGAACGGACTGCAACTCGTGGTCATCCCGGATCATCGCGCGCCCGTCATCACGCATATGATCTGGTACAAGGTCGGCGCCGCCGACGAGACCGCCGGAAAATCCGGACTGGCGCATTTCCTCGAACATCTGATGTTCAAGGGCACCGCCAAGAATCCGGCAGGCCGATTCTCCACCGTGGTGGCGCGCATCGGCGGCCAGGAAAACGCTTTTACCTCCAGCGACTACACCGGCTATTACCAGCGCGTGCCGAGCGAGCAGCTCAAGACGGTGATGGAATTCGAAGCCGACCGCATGACCGGCCTGGTGTTGACCGACGCCGTGGTGCTGCCCGAACGCGACGTGATCCTCGAAGAGCGCAACCAGCGCATGGAGAACAATCCGCGCGCGCGCCTCGGCGAGCAAATGGACGCGGCGCTGTTCCTCAATCACCCGTATGGCAAGCCGATCATCGGCTGGCGCCATGAGATGGAACAGCTGAGCCGCGACGACGCCATCGACTTTTATAAGCGCTTCTATGGCCCGAACGACGCCGTGGTGGTGGTCGCCGGCGATATCGAGCCGGACGCGGCGCTCAAGCTGGCTGAGGAAACCTACGGCAAGATCAAACCAGTCGAGGGCATCAAGAAGCGTCAGCGGCCGCAAGAGCCGCCGCAGGTGGCGCCGCGCTCGCTGACCTTGGCCGATCCGCGCGTCGAACAGCCGGTGGTGCAGCGAAGCTATCTGGTGCCGTCCTTCGCTACTGGCAAAGCTGCCAACAAGCCTGGCCAATCCGAAGCGCTGGACGTGCTGGCGCATATTCTCGGCGCCGGCTCCAACAGCCGGCTGTACAAGGCGCTGGTGGTCGACAAGCATGTCGCGGTCGGCGCCGGCGCCTACTATGACGGCTCGGCGCTCGACATGGCGAAGTTCGGCTTCTACGGTTCGCCGGGCGAGGGCGTGACGCTGCCTCAGCTCGAGGCGGATGCCGACCTGGTCATCGCGCAATTGATCGACAAGGGCGTGACGCCTGAGGAGCTTGAGCGCGCCAAGTCGCGGCTGGTCGCCGACGCGATCTATGCCCAGGACAACCAGGCGAGCATGGCGCGCTGGTACGGTCAGTCGCTGACCACCGGCGCGACCGTCAACGACGTGCAGCAGTGGCCGGCGCGCATCCGCGCGGTCACCGCGCAGCAGGTGCAGGACGCCGCCCGCGAATGGCTCGACAAGAAGCGTTCGGTCACCGGCTATCTTATCAAGGACACCAGCGCGCCATTAGGCCATCCCGCCAGCGCGCAACCGGTGAAGGCGGAGAAGAGATCATGATGCGCTTCTTCGTTTCGCTGTTCCTCTCGGCCTTTGCGTTCGTCGCCATGCTGCCGGCGGCGTCGGCGATGAACATCGAAAAGATCGTCAGCCCCGCCGGCATCGAAGCCTGGCTGGTGCGCGAGCAAGCGGTGCCGCTGGTGACGCTGAACTATGCGTTTCACGGCGGCTCGACGCAGGATCCCGCCGGCAAGGCCGGCACCGCCAATCTCGCCGCCGACCTGCTCGACGAAGGCGCCGGCGAACTCGACGGCCAGACCTATCATGAGCGGCTGGAGAACCACGCCATCGAGCTGAGCTTTCAGGTCGGGCGCGACGAATTCCACGGCTCGCTGCGCTCGCTCAACGAGCACCGCGAAGAGGCGTTCGATCTGTTGCGGCTGGCGCTGACCGCGCCGCGTTTCGAGCCGGACGCGGTCGAGCGCGTACGCCGGCAGGAAATCTCCGGCCTGCAGCGCGAGACGACCAACCCCAACAACATCGCCAGCCGCCGCTGGTGGGCGACCGCGTTCCCCGATCATCCTTACGGCCGCGAGACCAAAGGCACGCTGGAATCGGTGCCGACCATCGCCGCCGGCGACCTGCGCGAGTATGTCCGCCGCGTCTTCGCGCGCAACGAACTGACGATTTCGATCGTCGGCGACGTCGACGCCAAAACCGCCGGCGAACTGATCGACCGCGCCTTCGCCAAGCTGCCGGCCAGGAACGACCTCAAGCCGGTCGCCAATGCGACGCCCGCCGGCCTCGGCCGCCGCATCGTCGTCAATCTCGACGTGCCGCAGGCGGTGGTCACCTTCGGCGGCTTAGGGCTGGCCCGTAACGATCCCGACTTCATGGCCGGCTACATCGTCAATCACATTCTCGGCGGCGGCAGCTTCTCGTCGCGGCTCTACAAGGAAGTGCGCGAGAAGCGCGGCCTGGCTTACGGCGTCTCCGACAGCCTGGTCTGGTTCAAGCGCGCGGCGGTCGTCATCGGCGGCACCGCGACGCGTGCCGACCGCACCGGCGAGGCGCTGGCGATCATCGAGGCCGAGACCAAGCGCATGGCCGACAGCGGCCCGACCGAGGACGAACTGGCGGCGGCGAAGTCGTATCTGAAAGGCGCCTATGTGCTGTCGCTCGACACCTCGGCCAAGATCGCCGCGCAGCTGACCCAGATCCAGCTCGACAATCTCGGCATCGACTACATGCAGCGCCGCTCGGCCATGATCGACGCGGTCACCATCGACGACGCCCGGCGCGTGGCCAAACGTCTGTTCGGCGGCGGCATGCTGGTCACCGTGGTTGGCCGGCCCAAGGGGCTGGCTTCCAGCGGCGAGTGAACCGGTTGCGCTGCCGGGGCGTTGGGACAATGCTATTGCTCCATTGCTGAATTCTCCGACCAGAGATCAAAAGCCATGCCCCTGATCCAATCCATCGACAGCGCGCTTGAAAAGAATATCGGCCAGCATGGCGTCTCCGCCGATGCATTGAATGCCGCTTTGGCGCGCGCCGAGAAGGCGCTCGAATCTTTGCGCGCCCGCCACGCCGACGGCAGCCTGCCTTTATTGAACCTCCCGCAAACGCATGGCGACATACCGGCGCTGCGCGACGCGGCGCAGAAGTTCGCCGACCGCGCCACCGACATCGTGCTGCTCGGCACCGGCGGCTCCAGCCTGGGCGGCCAGACGCTCGCGCAGCTCGCCGGCCATGCGGTGCCGGGCGTCGACGCGTTCCGCAGCGGCGCGCGCCTGCATTTCATGGACAATCTCGATCCGGATTCCTTCGCCGCGCTGCTGGAGCGGTTGCCGCTGCAGACCTCGCGCTTCGTCGCCATTTCGAAATCCGGCGGCACCGGTGAGACCTTGATGCAGACGATCGCGGCGCTGACGGCGTTGCAGGCGGCCAGCCTCGGCCCGCGCATCCCCGATATTTTCTTAGGCCTCAGCGAACCGGCCAAGGCCGGCAAGGCCAACGGCCTGCGCGACCTGCTCGGCAAGTTCAAAGTGCCGATGCTTGATCATCATACCGGCGTCGGCGGCCGTTTCTCGGTGCTGACCAATGTCGGCTTGCTGCCGTCGGCGCTGCTCGGCCTCGATGTTGTGGCCATCCGCGAAGGCGCCGGGCTGGCGCTGGCGCCGGTGCTGGCGAAGAAAAAGGCCGCCGAGGTTCCGGCCGCGCTCGGCGCGGCTTTGTCGGTGGCGCTGGCCGAGACCAAGGGCAAGAGCATCGCGGTGCTGATGGCCTATGCCGACCGGCTGGAACGCTTCTCGCGCTGGTACGTGCAGCTCTGGGCCGAAAGTCTCGGCAAGGGCGGCAAGGGCACCACGCCGATCGCGGCGCTCGGCCCGGTCGATCAGCACAGCCAGTTGCAATTGTTCATTGGCGGTCCACGCGACAAATTGTTCACCGTCATCACCACCGATCGCGCCGGTTTGGGTCCGCGCATCGACAAGGACCTCGCCAAGGCCGCCGGCGAGCCCGGGCTTGGCGGCAAAACGATCGGCGATCTGGTGGCGGCGCAGGGCCGCGCCACCGCCGAGACCTTGGCCAAGAACGGCTGCCCGGTGCGCACCATTCATTTGCCGCGCATCGACGAGGAAAATCTCGGCGAATTGTTGATGCACTTCATGCTGGAGACGATCATCGCCGCGCAGCTCCTGGGCGTCGACGCCTTCGACCAGCCGGCGGTGGAAGAGGGCAAGGTGCTGGCGAAGAAGTATCTCACCTCTTAGTCATTCCGGGGCGCTCGCGCAGCGAGTGAACCCGGAATCCAGCTTCGTCACTTGCCTCTGGATTCCGGGTTCGCGGGCTTCGCCCACGCCCCGGAATGACGCAGAATGGGAATCATGCACCGCGTCACCGACACGATCTCGATCGACGACGACGAACTGGAGGAGAGCTTCGTCCGCTCGTCCGGGCCGGGCGGGCAGAACGTCAACAAGGTGTCGTCGGCGGTGCAGTTGCGCTTCGACGTGCGCCGGTCGCCGGCGCTGCCGAACGACGTGGCGATCCGGCTGATGAAGCTTGCCGGCAGTAGGCTGACCAAGGACGGCGTCATCGTCATCCTGGCGCAGCAATACCGCGACCAGACCCGCAACCGCGCCGACGCGCGCGAGCGCCTGTTCGACCTGATCCGCCAGGCGGCGGTGAAACCGACCGTGCGGCGCGCCACCAAGGTGTCTAAAGCCCAGAAGAAGAAGCGGGTCAAGGGCAAGAAGCATCGCGGCCAGATCAAGGCCATGCGCGGCGGCAAAACTTCCCTGGAGTAACTGACGGGGATGGAATAGCGGGGGTAGACGGCCTATCTGCCTCGCAGGGGCCATCCGGCGCCGCTAAACTCGCCACCAACCTCGAATCAGGCTCCTTTTCATGCCCGTTCGCCAATTGCCCGAAGCAACCGTCAACCGCATCGCCGCCGGCGAGGTGGTCGAGCGGCCGGCGAGCGTCGTCAAGGAACTGGTCGAGAACGCGCTCGACGCAGGCAGCAGGCGCAT
>JAQSCR010000617.1:5145-7482 GCA_029945495.1 Pseudolabrys sp.
CGACGTTCTGACCGACGGCGGCGGCCGCCGCCTGATCCGCGTCACCGACGATGGCGCCGGCATGACGCGCGCCGACTTGGAGCTGTGCGTCGAGCGGCACGCGACCAGCAAGCTCGACGGCGACGATCTGTTGGCCATCGACACGCTCGGCTTTCGCGGCGAGGCCTTGCCTTCCATCGGATCGATCGCGCGGCTGATCATCACGACGCGGCACGCCTCCGAACCGCATGCCTGGACGCTTGAGGTCGATGGCGGCGAGAAATCCGAAATCAAACCGGCGGCTTTGTCGCAAGGCACCACCATCGAAGTGCGCGATCTGTTTTACGCGACGCCGGCGCGACTGAAGTTTCTCAAGACCGACCGTAGCGAGGCCGAAGCGGTGCGCGACGTGGTGCGCCGTCTGGCGATGAGCCGGCCCGACGTCACCTTCACGCTGGCCGGCGAGGAGCGCGCGCCGGTCACCTGGAGCGCCGCGGCGGCGGGCGATCCGCTCGCGCGGCTCGGCGACGTGCTGGGGTCCGAGTTCCGCGCCAATGCGATTGCCATCGACGCCGAGCGCGAAGGCGTGCGCGTGCACGGCTTTGCCGGATTGCCGACTTTGTCGCGCGCCAACACGCTTGGCCAATATCTGTTCGTCAACGGCCGGCCGGTGCGCGACAAACTTCTGGTCGGCGCGGTGCGCGGCGCCTATGCCGACTATCTGCCGCGCGACCGCCATCCGCTGCTGGCTTTGTTCGTGACGCTGGAGACGCGCGAGGTTGACGTCAACGTGCATCCGGCCAAGACCGAGGTGCGCTTCCGCGACGCCGGACTGGTGCGCGGGCTGATCGTGCGCGCGCTGAAAGATGCGCTGGTGCGCGAGGGTCAGCGCGCCGCCTCGACCGGCGGCGGCGCGACGATCGCGGCGTTCCGCCCGGTAACGATAGCGCGGCGCGGTGCCTACGACTGGCGCAATTCGCCGGCGCGGCCGATGCCGTGGTCGCCGACGCAAGGCAATGTCGCGCTCGGCTTTTCCGAACCGGAGCAGGTGGGTTTTGATGTCGGCGCGCCGTCGGCCGATGCGCGGGTCGCCAGCTTTGAGCTGGCGGCCGAATTGATCGAGCGTCCGTTAGGGGCGGCGCGGGCGCAGATCCACGAGACCTATATCGTGTCGCAGACCCGCGACGGCCTGATCATCGTCGATCAGCATGCCGCGCACGAGCGCATCGTCTATGAGCGGATGAAGGCGGCGGTCGAGAAGACCGGCGTGGCGCGGCAGATATTGCTGATCCCGGAGATCGTCGAACTGGACGAGGCCGATGCCGCGCGGCTCGCCGCGCGCGCCGACGAATTGGCGCGCTTCGGCCTCGCCATCGAGCCGTTCGGGCCTGGCGCGGTGGCGGTGCGGGAAACGCCGTCAATGCTGGGCGATATCGACGTGCGCGGTCTGGTCACCGATCTCGCCGAACACATGGCGGAATGGGACGATGAGCTGCCGCTGGAGCGCCGCCTGCTGCATGTCTCGGCGACGATGGCCTGCCACGGCTCGGTGCGCGCCGGCCGGCGGCTCAAGCCCGAGGAAATGAATGCGCTGCTGCGCGAGATGGAAGACGTGCCCAACTCCGGCCAGTGCAATCACGGCCGCCCGACTTATGTTGAGTTGAAGCTGTCGGATGTCGAAAGGCTGTTTGGGCGCAAGTAAATTCTAGCGCGCCCGCAGGAACACCAATTCGCTGTCGTCGTAGACGCGGCGCTCGAGTTCCTCGTAGCCTTCGGGCGCGGAAAATTTAGCGCTCGTCGCTTCCTCGACCACAACGAGCGCGCCTGGCACCAGCCAGCTGCCCTCGCGCGCCGAGGCGAGCGCCTTTTCGGCGAGACCCTTGCCATAGGGCGGATCGAGAAAAGCCAGCGTGAACGGCTCGAGCGGATGCGCGGGCCCGAGTTTGGTGGCGTCGCGGCGGAAGATGCGGCTGGTGCCGCCCAGGCCCAACTGCTCGGTATTGTTGCGCAGCAGCGAACGCGCCTCGACGCCTTCGTCGACGAACAGCACGTAAGCCGCGCCGCGCGACAAAGCCTCGATGCCCAGCGCGCCGGTGCCGGCAAACAAATCGAGCACGCGCGCATCGGTGACCGGATCGCCGTGGCCATGCGCGAGAATGTTGAACAGCGACTCGCGCAGCCGGTCGGCGGTCGGCCGCAATCCTTCAGACTTGCCATCGCTCTTGGGCCCGGCGATAGGACGCGAACGCAAGCGGCCGCCGACGACCCTCACGGCTTTTTCTCTTGGCGAATGATCTTATCCGAAAACCGGTTCCCACTTTTCGGGATCATTCGCTGCCTCTCGGATATTTCGGCCTT
>JAQSCR010000618.1:0-6591 GCA_029945495.1 Pseudolabrys sp.
TCGCTGGTCGAAGAGGCCGTCGAATTGCTGGCGCCGCGCGCGCAGGCCAAAGGCATCGAGATTGCCTCCGACATCGATGAGCGCCTGCCCGCCTTCGTCGTCGGCGACGCCGCGCGCCTGCGCCAGGTTCTGCTCAATCTCGCCGGCAACGCGATCAAATTCACCGAACGCGGCGGCGTCGCCGTCATCGTCGAACCCGGCCAACGCGACGGCGACATTCGTTTCCTCGTGCGCGATACCGGTATCGGCCTGGCGCCGCAGGACCAGGCGCGCGTGTTTCTGGATTTCGAACAGGCCGATGGCTCGTCGACGCGCAAATTCGGCGGCACCGGCTTAGGCCTCGCCATTTCCAAGCGTATCGTCGAGCGCATGGAAGGTTCGATCACTGTCGCCAGCCAACCCGGCGAGGGCTCGACATTCAGCTTCACCGTCGCCTTGCCGGCGGCGCTCACTGAGGCGAACCGTATCGACATTGCCAATCCCGATCTCAAGGACCGCGCCGTCCTGATCATGGCCGCCGCCGACGTCGAAGCTTCACTGCTGGCGCGGAGGCTCAGCCGCTGGGGCGCCAAGACCTGTACGGCGCATGATGAACACGTCGCACTCACATTGCTCTCCGAACGCCAATGGGACACGATGCTGGTCGACTTTCCACTGGCGCAGGCGATGATCGCCAACAGCGCCGCCGCGATGAAAGATGTCGCACGCCGGATCGTACTGATCCGTCCCAGCGATCGTCACGAACTGCCGGTGCTCAAGGCCGCCGGCTTCACCGGCTATCTGGTCAAGCCGGTGCGCGCGGCGTCGCTAGCGGCGCGCTTGCAGGCGCGCAATTCATTCGAGAACGCGCTCGCCGACAGCGTCGAGGAAATCAACGATGCCGTCGCCACCGGCAAAGGTCTGTCGATCCTGGTGGCCGAGGATAACGAGATCAATGCGCTGTTGGCGCGCGCGCTACTGGCACGGCTCGGGCATCGGCCGACGATCGCCGGCAACGGCGCGGCCGCGGTGGAATGCTGGAGCAAAGCGCGCGCCGCGGGCACGCCCTACGACCTAGTGCTGATGGATGTGCAAATGCCCGGCATGGACGGCCTGGAAGCCACCCGCCACATCCGCGCCGTCGAGGCTCTCGAGCTGCCGGGCCGGCCGACCCGCATCGTGGCGTTGACCGCCAATGCCTATGCCGAAGACCGCGACGCCTGCCTCGCCGCCGGCATGGACGGGCTGCTGGTCAAGCCGTTCGACCGCGAAAGGCTGCGCGACGTACTGGAATTGGTGGCGCATACCGCGCCTCTGGCGGCCTGATTAGCTCTTCCCAAGAGTGTCATAAATTCGTATCGCTGCCATGCTGTAGGGATGTGCAGCACTTGATTTGTGATTCGACGGTACCGACATTTCGCTCATCAGCAAGCCCTGCGCGCCGAAAAGGATCGAAAGCCAAATGGCAAGCGACAGCACGCCGCGCAACCTGCTTGAGCGCTTTCGTCCGGCCCCTGCCGCCCCCGGCTTGATTTCGTCGCTGCAGGCTTACGGTGGATTGCAGGCCTGGGCCGCGCGGGCACACCGGCCGTCTCAGAGTCTTGGCCGCATCGGCTCGCTCGAGGTGCGGCTGGCACAAACCGCCGCCGAAGTGCGGCAGGCGCAGAAATTGCGCTATCGCGTTTTCTACCAGGAAGGCTCGGCCATCCCCAATCCCGGCCGGTTGTTCGCGCGCCGCGACGTCGACGGCTATGACGCGATCTGCGATCACCTTCTGGTTCTCGACCACGCCGCGCGCGATGGCCAGCCCGGCAACCGGCCGACCGTGGTCGGCACCTATCGTTTGCTGCGCCAGCAACTGGCCGAAGACCATGGCGGCTTCTACACTTCGGGCGAATTCGATATCGGCGGGCTCATTGCCCGGCACAGTAAGTTGCAGTTCGTCGAACTCGGCCGCTCCTGCGTGCTCGCGCCCTATCGCAACAAGCGCACGGTCGAGCTGCTGTGGCACGGCATTCACGCCTACATCATGCAGAACCGCTGCGACGTGATGATCGGCTGCGCCAGCCTCGACGGCACCGAACCGAAGCGCCTGGCGCTACCGCTGTCGTTCCTGCATCACTATGCGCGGGCGCCGGAAGAGTGGCGGGCGCAGGCGCTGCCGGAACGCTATGTCGAGATGAACCGGCTGTCGAAGGAATCGATCGACCCGAAGGAAGCGCTGCGCGCGCTGCCGCCGCTGGTGAAGGGCTATCTGCGGTTAGGCGCCTATATCGGCGACGGCGCGGTGGTCGACCACGAATTCGGCACCACCGACGTGCTGATCGTGCTGCCGGTGTCGGCGATCAAGCAGCGCTATCTCTAGCACTTCGACATGAGCCGCCGCGCCGCGTAGCGCTCACAGCCGCCGCAGCGACACTTCCTCGATCAGATGGCTGGTGCTCTTTTTCAGGATCAGATCGGCGCGCTGGCGGGTCGGCAGAATATTCTCGTGCAGATTGACCAGATTGATGCGCTCCCAGATCGACGACGCGGTGGTGATCGCCTCGTCGTCCGACAGGCTTGAATAGCGATGGAAGTATGACTTCGGGTCGCGGAACGCGGTGCTCCGCAAGGTGAGAAACCGGTCGATATACCAGGCCTTCAGCACGTCTTCGTCGGCATCGAGATAGACCGAGAAATCGAAAAAGTCGGACACGAACGGGATCGCCTTGCCGTCCTTCGGCAGGCGGCCGGTCTGCAGGACGTTCAAGCCTTCGACGATGAGAATATCCGGCCGGTCGACTTCGATCCACTGGTTCGGCGTCACGTCGTAGGTAAGATGCGAATAGATCGGCGCGCGCACCGGCCGCCGTCCCGCCTTCACGTCGGACAAAAAACGCAGCAGCGCCGACAGATCATAACTCTCCGGAAAACCCTTCTTTTCCATCAGGCCTTCGCGTTCGAGCACGGCGTTGGGAAACAGAAATCCGTCGGTGGTGATAAGATCGACTTTCGGCACGTTCGGCCAGCGCGCTAGCAATGCTTGCAGCACGCGCGCGGTGGTCGACTTGCCGACCGCCACCGAACCGGCGACGCCGATGATATACGGCATCTTGACGTCTTCGGTGCCGAGGAAGCGTTCCTGCGCGCGAAACAGCCGTTGCGTCGCGGCGACATAGAGGTGCAGCAGCCGCGACAGCGCCAGATAGATGTCCTGCACTTCGGTGATGTCGAGCCGGTCGTGCAGCGAGCGCAGGCGCGTGACCTCTTCGACGGTCAGCGTCATCGGCGCGTCTTCGCGCAACGCCGCCCAGGCCGCGCGCGGGAACGTGCGATAGGGCGACAGGTTTTCTTCGGTGCGCTGTTCCATCAAGCGTTTCGCTTATCCTTTGGGACGCGAAGCTTTCTCGTCGTGTCCAGATTGCACGGTCCGCTTGTCGAGTTCGGCTTCGACTTCGGCCAAAGTAACGCCGCGCGCTTTGAGCACGACAAGCAGATGATACAGCAGATCGGAGGCTTCCGCGATCAGCCGGCCCTTGTCTTCCTGCACAGCAGCCATCGCGGTCTCGAAAGCTTCCTCGCCCAGCTTCTTGGCGCAATGGGCGACGCCCTTGTCGAGCAGCGCGCGCGTATATGACTGCGCGGCATCCGCCTGCGCGCGCTCGGCGACGCGTTTTTCGAGATCGGCCAGGGTGAATTTGGGCATACAAAGCGTCCTTTACCGGCGGTCCTTTAGCACCTCTTCCCGCCCCCGTCATTGCGGGCGCGCGGCAGACCTTAAGGATCCAGCCGCATCGGCAGGCCGGCCTTGGCCATATAGGTCTTGGCCTCGCGCACCGAATATTCGCCGAAATGGAAGATCGAGGCCGCCAGCACCGCGGTGGCGTGGCCGCCGCGAATGCCCTCGACCAGATGGTCGAGATTGCCGACCCCGCCGGAGGCGATCACCGGCACGGACACCGCATCCGCCACCGCGCGCGTCAGCGCGATGTCGAAGCCGGCGCGGGTGCCGTCACGGTCCATTGAGGTGAGCAGGATTTCACCGGCGCCGAGCGACACCACCTCGCGCGCGTATTCGACGGCGTCGATGCCGGTCGACTTGCGGCCGCCAATGGTGAAAATCTCCCAAGCGTCCTTCTCGCCTTCTTGCGACACCTTCTTGGCGTCGATCGCCACGACGATGCATTGGTCGCCGAATTTCTCCGCCGCCTCCTTGACGAAAGCGCGCCGATTCACCGCGGCGGTGTTGATCGAAACCTTGTCGGCGCCGCAGTTCAAGAGCTTGCGGATATCCTCGACCGTGCGCACACCGCCGCCAACGGTGAGCGGCATGAAGCAGGCTTCGGCCGTGCGCGTGACCACGTCATAAATCGTGTCGCGATTTTCGTGGCTGGCGGTGATGTCAAGGAAGCACAATTCGTCGGCGCCGGCGGCGTCATAGGCAATCGCCGCTTCGACCGGATCGCCGGCGTCGCGCAGATTGACGAAGTTGACGCCCTTGACCACGCGGCCGTCTTTGACGTCGAGGCAGGGGATGACGCGGACTTTGAACATGGCTCAGGCCGCCGACTTGGCGTCGTGGATCAGCTTCAACGCCGCCGCCGGATCGAGCCGCCCGTCATAGAGCGCGCGGCCGGCAATGGCGCCTTCCAGCTTCTTGGCGCGCGGTTCCAGCATCGCCTTGATATCGTCGATCGAGCCTAAGCCCCCCGACGCGATCACCGGGATCGTGATCGCCTCGGCGAGCGCGATGGTGGCGTCGAGATTGAGACCTTGCAGCAGGCCGTCGCGGGCGATGTCGGTATAGATGATCGCCGACACGCCGGCGTCCTCGAAACGGCGCGCGATGTCGAGCGCGGTAAGTTCAGAGGTTTCCGCCCAGCCCTGCACCGCCACCTTGCCGTCGCGCGCATCGAGACCGACGGCGACGCGGCCATGAAATTTCTTGGCTGCTTCCTTGACGAATTGCGGATCGCGCACCGCCGCGGTGCCGATGATGACACGGTCGACGCCTTTGCCAAGCCAGGCTTCCACCGTCGCCATGTCGCGCACGCCGCCGCCGAGCTGCACCGGAATACCGATGGTCTCGAGGATACGATCGACCGCGTCGGCGTTCACCGGCTTGCCGGCGAAAGCGCCGTCGAGATCGACGATGTGCAGATAGGCGAAGCCCTGCATCTCGAAGGCGCGCGCCTGCGCTGCCGGGTCGCGGTGAAACACGGTGGCGCGCGCCATGTCGCCCTGCTCCAGCCGCACGGCCAGGCCTTCCTTGAGATCGATGGCGGGAAACAGGATCATGGGATTGGTAACCTCTCGTCATTCCGGGGGCCGAGCGAAGTGAGGCAACCCGGAATCCAGACAAGTCCTTCGTGTTTCTGGATTCCGGGTCCAGCGCTACGCGCTGTCCCGGAATGACAGTTTTTGTAAATCATGGCTTCCACTTCAAAAAATTCGCGATCAGCCGCAGGCCCAGACGCTGGCTCTTCTCCGGGTGAAACTGCGTGCCGACCAAGTTGTCGCGTCCAACGATGGCGGTCAGCGGTCCGCCGTAATCGGCCTGCGCCACCAGATCGCCGGCGTTCGCTGGTTTCAGCTCAAAGGAGTGCACGAAATACGCATGCAGCCCGTCGCTGCCAAGCGGTATCTCGTCCAGCAACGGGTGCACTTTACGCATATCGAGCGTATTCCAGCCCATATGCGGGATTTTCAAGTCCGGATCGGACGGCGCGATGCGAATGACCTCGCCCGGAATCCAGCCGAGGCCCTGGGTCACTTGATGCTCGCGGCCGACATCGGCCATCAACTGCATGCCGACGCAGATACCGAAAAACGGCCGGCCATTTTTGCGCACGCGCTGCTCGAGCGCCTCGACCATGCCGGGGACGGCATCGAGGCCACGCCGGCAATCGGCGAAAGCGCCGACGCCCGGCAGCACGATGCGGTCGGCCTGCACGACGTCTTCCGGCTTGCTGGTGACGAGGATCGGCTGGTCGTGGCCGCACTCACGCGCGGCGCGCTCGAAGGCTTTCGCCGCCGAGTGCAGATTGCCCGAGCCGTAATCGACGATGGCGACGCTCACCGCGAAGCTCCCGGTTCGGGAAACAGGCCGATGACGTCGGACGCCGACGGCGCGCCGCGCCGCAGCGGCGTGGCGAAAGTCTGCTCGGCAGCCGGCGGCTTGTCGCCGGCGGGCGGTGCGCGATCGGTCCAGGCCGCGTAGAAGCGCCGCTCGGCCAATTCGGCATCCTCGCCGACGACAAAGCCGAGCGTCTTCCAGCGCCGCCGCGTCAAGGTCCAACGGCGAATCGTCGACGCTTCGAATCCGACAAGCAATGCGATGACCAACGCCGCCGTGGTCTGCACATAAGACGGCGCACCGGCGAACTTGAAACTCACCGCAACGGCAATCGTGACGACGACATAGATTACGAAGGCCAGCCATAACTTCCGCACCAGCAACCACAGCGGCGCCAGCACGAAAGCCCAGAAATAGAACCCGTCGCGCACGAACACGAAGCGTTCCGGACTGGTCACGCTTTCGGATTTCAGCGGCGGCGGTTCATGCACGGTGAAAGTGGGCATCGGTCGCTTTGTTTACCCACCCCCCTGCGGGGAGGGGCGCGCGCCGGG
>JAQSCR010000618.1:6601-7446 GCA_029945495.1 Pseudolabrys sp.
CCCCCCCCCCGGGGTGGGGGTCTGGTTATTGAATGACGCTCATCGATAATTTCAACTACCCCCACCCGCTCGCGGCCGTCGGTCGCTCGCCGCCCTCCCCGCAAGGGGGAGGGCAAAAGTCGTCAGCCCCCCAACGTACCCTTGGTCGACGGCACTTCGTCCTTGGCGCGCGGGTCGATCGCGACCGCGGCGCGAAGTGCCCGCGCCAGACCCTTGAAGCACGACTCGGCGATATGGTGATCGTTGGTGCCGTACAGGCATTCGGCGTGCAGCGTGATCCCGGCATTCATCGCGAACGCCTGGAACCATTCCTGCACCAGCTCGGTGTCGAAGGTGCCGACCTTGTCGCGGACGAATTCCGCCTTGAACACCAGAAATGGCCGGCCGGAAATGTCGATGCAGACACGCGTCAGCGCCTCGTCCATCGGCACATGCACGTCGGCGTAACGGGTGATGCCCTTCATGTCGCCGAGCGCCTGCTTCACCGCCTGGCCCAGCGCGATGCCGGTGTCCTCGGCGGTGTGGTGGAAATCGATGTGCAGGTCGCCCACCGCCTTGACCTTGATGTCGATGCGCGAGTGCCGCGCCAACAGGTCGAGCATATGGTCGAGAAAGCCGATCCCGGTCGAAACCTGGGACAGGCCTTTGCCGTCGAGGTCGACCGAGACCTCGATGTCGGTTTCCTTGGTCTTGCGCTTGATGGTGGCGGTTCGCATGCCGGGATCCTTCATTCGCGGGCCTTTTATCAGGGGTTGCGCGGATTGGCCACTGCCGCGACGCCCCCGACGCGTAGGACCGTCAACGACCGCCAGCCGCCGGCTGGCGTCTGCCATTCGATTGACTGC
>JAQSCR010000619.1 GCA_029945495.1 Pseudolabrys sp.
GCGCAGACCGTCGAGCACCGTTTCAAACACATGGGCGAAGCCGACCAGCTGCTCGAAGCCGAAGATGCCGGCGCCGCCTTTGACCGAATGGACGCCACGGAACACGGCGTTGATCGTTTCGTCATTGCCCTGGCCCGAACGGATATCGGTCAGACCAAGTTCGATCTGCTGCATAGCCTCGTCGCATTCGTCGAAGAATGTCTTTTTAAGATCGTCCAGACTCGCCATGAGCTATCGCCTTTATTGAATTCGCAACCTTAGGGAGCAACTTTGCGCACCGTCGCCACCAGGCGCTCGGGGTCGAACGGCTTGACCATCCATCCAGTCGCGCCGGCCTCGCGCGCGAGATTTTTCTTCTCGGTGTCACTTTCGGTGGTCAACACCAGAATCGGCGTCGACTTGTGCGCCGGATCGCGGCGCAGATTGCGGATGACCTCGTAGCCATCCATCCGGGGCATGTTGATGTCGGTAATGATGACGTCGATCGGCCCCTTTTCCTTGCCGAGCACATCGAGGCCGTCCTGGCCGTCGACGGCCTGGATGACATCGAAGCCCGCCTCGGCGAGCGTCAACATGAGCATATCGCGCATCGTCTTGGAATCGTCGATTGTCAGGATTCGCTTGCTCATGACACTCTCGCTCGTCGGTTGAAGTTCAGTGTTGGCGGATGAATCCCCTTCGGCGCCGGAGGCGTCGAGGTCGGCATTTTCGGCGATGTCGCCGCTGGCATATTCGCTGTCGGCGGCGGCATCGCTATGATCGATGTGCTGCATCCAATCGAGCCCGAAATCCTCGAAGGCCGCCGCGAAGGCAGCCGACGGATCCTTGATCTTGATCGAATCGCCGCTTTGGATCGCGGCCAGCACGATTTGCACGCAGGGCAGCGTCAGCGACTTGACCGCGGATGCGTCCAGCCGAAGCGAATGATCGCCGACCACGCTCTTGCGGACCTGCTCGAGAAAAGCCTCGGAGCCCGCGATTTCGAGCGTTTCCGGCAGCAGCATTGTAGTGATTTCGACCGAGCCATTCATCGAGGAAACCTGCTTGCTAAAGAGAATGAACGCTTCGTCATGACCTACCGGGCCTTGGCTGCGCGCGCCGGCGCCGCGCCCTGCGCATGACCTTTGGCGTCGCCGTCGCAGGCATCCATGATGCCGTCCGCTATATTCGACAGCGAATATTGGCGCATCACCGCGCCGCGCTCGAAAGCCGCGCGCGGCATGCCGTAAATCAGCGAGGAGGCTTCGTCCTGACCGAGCGTGGTGGCGCCGGCATTGCGCATCTCGAGCATGCCTTCGGCGCCGTCCTTGCCCATGCCGGTCAGAATGGCGCCGACCGCGGACCGGCCGGCGACACGCGCGACCGAACGGAACAGAACGTCGACCGACGGCCGGTGACCGGACACCGCCGGCGCTTCGTTCAGGCTGCAGCGGTAGTAGCCGCCGACACGGACCAGTTCAAGATGGAACGCGCCGGGTGCGATATAGGCGTGGTTGGGTTCGGCCGGCTCGTTATGCACCGCTTCGGAAACGGCCATCGGGCATTCACGGTTGAGACGCTCGGCGAAAGCGGCGGTGAAGCGCGGCGGCATGTGTTGCGTGATCAGGATCGGCGGACACACCGCCGGCATACCCATCAGCAGCTTCTTCAGCGCTTCCACGCCGCCGGTCGAGGCGCCGATGGCGATGATGCGCTCGTTGCTGCCGGTCCATTGCGGCCGTGCGACTTTCGGCTTCGTTACCGGCGCGGCGCGGCCACCGACGCGCGCCCGCGCGGCCTGCTTGATCTTCGATTGCAGTTCGCTGGCGATGCCGGCGAGGCCGTTGGCGACGTCGTGGGTCGGCTTGGCGATGAAATCGACCGCGCCGATTTCGAGCGCTTCAAGCGTGGTTTCGGCGCCGGCCTGAGTCAGCGTCGAAATCATGACGACCGGCATCGGCCGCAGCGCCATAATCTTGCGCAGGAAGGTGACGCCATCCATGTTCGGCATCTCGACGTCGAGCGTGACGACGTCGGGGTTGAGCTCCTTGATTCGTTCGCGTGCGATCAACGGGTCGCCGGCCGTGCCGACGACCTCGATTTCCGGATCTTCCGACAGCAGCATCGACAACAGCTGACGGATGACCGCCGAATCGTCGACTATGAGAACCTTGACCCGCTTGTTCATTTTTAATTCCGTCAGTCAAAGAGCTGAATTTCACCACCGGTCGAACGCTGCGACAGACGGCTGACATAATCTTTTTCCTCGCGGGCAACGGCGGAGGATTCACTGGTGCCCAGCAAGCGCCGGATGACTTTTCCGGTGGTCGGCGTGTAGTGGATGCGGCGCGGCAATTGGCCTCGCAGGTCCTGCGCGACGCAGCGCAGGCCTTCGGCCTCGAGATAGCGCAGGATGAAATCCGAATTGTCGGTGCCGATCGCATTCTGCGTGTCGGTGACGTTGCCGCCGCCGAACACCTTGATCTCGAGCGAATTGCGTGAACAGCCGGCTTTCAACAATTCGTTGATCAGCTTTTCCATCGCGAAGTTGCCGAAGCGCGTCGATTGCAGGTCGCCCGCCCAATTGCCGGCCTTGCTGTGCGGCAGCATGAAATGGTTCATGCCGCCGACCCCGGCGCGGGGATCGCGGATGCAGGCCGAGACGCAGGAACCGAGCACGGTGACCAGCACTTCGTCGGGATTTTTGGTGACGTAATATTCGCCGGGGAACACCTTCACCATCCAGCTCGACGTGGCGGTGTCGAAAAACCGGCGCGTCGCGACAGACTGATTGCCGCTGTCGACGCCGGAACTGGTTTCCCGCAGTGCCCCCGCGATGCTCACGCTTCCCTCCGGTAGATCGTGCGGCCGACCAGGCTCAGCCCGGCATGCGATCCGTTCAGTGATTCAGAATGACCGATGTAGAGGAAGCCGTCGGGATTGAGCTTTTCGGTGAAGCGTTCGATCAGCTTGGCCTTGGTCGGGCCATCGAAATAGATCATGACGTTGCGGCAGAAGATGGCATCGAAAGTGCCCTTGAACGGCCAGGTCTCCATCAGATTGAGCCGCTTGAACGCGACGAGGCTGCGCGCCTGGCGGTCGACGGCGACCGTCTCGGTCTTCGCGCCATCGACGGGCTGGAAGTAGTCCTGGTAAGGCCGCGGAATGTCGTCGACCGAGTTGGCCGGATATTCGCCGCGCGAGCCGCGGCCGAGCACCTCGGTGTCGATGTCGGTCGCCAGAATGCGGATATCGTGGCGTTCGAGATCGCGGATTTCCTTCTTGATGACGACCGCGATCGTGTACGGCTCCTCGCCGCTCGAGCAGCCCGCCGACCAGACGCGCATCCGGCCGGGCTTGCCGACGTGTGTCTTGGCGAAGCGCCCGACCACTTCGGAGCGAAGATGGTCGAAGTGATGCGACTCGCGGAAGAACTTGGTGAGATTAGTCGAGATCGCGTTGATGAAGCTTTCGCGTTCGGCCAGGTTTTCCGACAGGAAGTCGCGGTACTCGCGAAAGGTTGTTAAGCCAAGGGCGCGGAGACGCCGCGACAGCCGGCTGTAGACCAGATTGCGCTTGCTGTCGGCGAGCGCAATGCCGGCTTGCTCGTAGGCAACTTGAGCGAGGCCGCGAAAATCAGCGTCGGAGAACGCGAACTCGCGATCCCCAGCGGCGGCGGCGGGTCCGCTATTGGCGAACGCCGCCGCCGCACTTCGATTATCTTGCGCCATAGTCAGGCTTCCTTAGACTCTAGAACTCTTTCCAGTCGGTATCGGCGTTGACGGCGGTCGCCAATGCCGTCTGCATGCGTCGCGCACCGCCGCCGGAAGCAGCGGCAACTGCCGGCCTCGCCGCAGCCACCGGTTTTGGCTTCGCCGCGGCCGGCCCGCGCGCCGGCGCAGCAACCTTGCGCGGCTCCGGCCTGACCATCGGCTCGCGGGTCTGCGGCGCGGACGACGCACGGGTGTCGTTGCCGCCGCCGATCTGGAAGAACGCGACCTGTTCGTCCATCGCCTTGGCCTGATGCTCCAGGGTCTTGGCGGTGGCGGCGTTCTCTTCGACCAGCGCCGAGTTCTGCTGCGTGACCTCGTCCATCTGGGTCAGCGCCTTGTTGATCTGCTCGATGCCCGTCGCCTGTTCGATCGAGGCATTGGCGATGTCGGAAACGCCCGCCGCGACCTTCTTGATCGACTCGACGATCTCGGAAAGCGACTCGCCGGCTCTGTTGACAAGCGCGACGCCATCCTTGACCTGGCCGTTCGAGCTGGTGATGAGGTCCTTGATATCCTTGGCGGCTTGCGACGAGCGCTGGGCGAGACTGCGGACTTCCGAGGCGACGACCGCGAAGCCACGGCCGGCTTCACCGGCGCGCGCCGCTTCCACCGCCGCGTTGAGCGCCAGCAGGTTGGTCTGGCGGGCGATCTCGTCGATGACGCCGATGATATCGGAGATCTTGCGCGACGAGTCTTCGATCTTGGCCATGGCTTCGACCGCCTGGGCGACGACCTTGCCGCCACGATCGGCGACATCGCGCGTGTTGTTGGCGTCGGTATTGGCCAACTGGGCGTTCTCGGCGTTCTTCTTGACGGTCGCCGACAGCTCTTCCATCGCCGCCGAGGTCTCTTCCAGGCTGGCGGCCTGCTCCTCGGTGCGCTGCGAGAGGTCGGTGGTACTGGTCGAGATTTCGGCCGAAGCGTTGGTGACTTCGCGGCCGGAGGCCTTGATCTCGCCGATGGTGGCGCTGACTTTTTGCGCCATCAGTTGCACGGCTTCGGCGATCTGGCCGACTTCGTCCTTGCGGCCGATGCCGGGGACGGTGATGGCGAAGTTACCTGCGGAGACTTCTTCGAGCGGCTGGACCAGAGCGCGCAGCGGCTTGGCAATCGTCATGGCGCCGAACACCGCGGAACCGAACAAGACAAGGATGACCGCCGAAGCGATGCCGACGGTAAGATACTCGGCGCTCCGCATCTCCTGCTCCGCATGCGCCATTTCGGCCGCGGCGTGTATTCTGGCCGCTTCGGAGGCTTGGTCAGCCAACGACTGCATCTCGTTGGCCGTAGGAACCCCTCTTTCGTTCGCAAGACGAGCAACCTGTCCACGGATCGTCGCAACGCGCGTCGAGACCTCGTCGGCGTTTGCTTCCGTGCGCTTGGCAGTCAAACCGATGGATTCGCTTTGAAGCGCGGCGATTTCTTTGGCGATGGTCAAGTACTGTCCGATCAGCGCGCTGATTTTTTCCAGTTGCGCGCGAGTGTCCAGCGCCACTTTTGCGATATTCGGCTCGATGTATTTGATTGCGCTCGCGCGACGTGTTTCGACAAATTTTGTCGCATCGGCTATGGATTCCGACGACTCAGCTAGCCGCAGATCGCGCACGCCAACCATCATGCCGCGAATCGACGCTTTGGCCTCGGAAACATCGTTGGCGAGGATTTGCTCTTTCATCGCACTTAGGTTGGCATTCTTGACGAGAGAGCCGGTGTAGATCGAGCCGGCGAGCAAGGTCACGACGAGCATGATACCGAGGCCGGACATAAGTCCGAGCTTTGTGCCGATGCTGATGTTAGAGAGACGAAACATTGGATTCCCCCCAAGGAATAACGCTGCTGTGACGTGAAAAGGCGTGATGTCTCGGCCGCAGGCGGAATGCCCGCGAGCGTAAATACTTAGTGGTCGGCAGCGCCGTCCTGGACCGACAGAAGATTCGGCAGATCGATCAGCGCGATCATGACGTTGTCATGGGTGACCAGGCCGGAGAGGAAGTCGGTCTGCTCGCCATGACCGGTGCGCGGTACCTTCTGAATCTGGGCGGCGTCGACCGAGACGATGTCGAGCACGCGGTCGCCGATCAGGCCGACCTGGCGGCCGCCGATCTGGACGATGATGACGATGTGCAGCGGCGTGGTTTCGGTCAAGCCCTGGCCGAAGCGGCAGCGCAGGTCGACGATCGGCACGATCGCGCCGCGCAGATTGAGCACGCCGCGGACGTATTCCGGCTGCTTGGGAAGATGGGTGATGTCGGCCCAGCCCTTGATTTCGCGCACTGCCATGATGTCGACGCCGTACTGGTCGTCGCCGATGGCGAAACTGATGAACTGCGTCTGCGCGGCGGCGGCCTGCGCCGCGGGAGACCCATTCCAATTGTTCGGATTGATCGGTGCCGGCGTGGTTTCCGGCGTCGCGGCTGTTTGATTCATGTGGTTGAGACTCGCCCCTTGGGACCTGTTGCAAGGCCGGTTACGCAGGACGCCATTGCGAAGTCTGCGTGCAGGAACAAGCGCAGAAGCCGTTCTGGCGACAGGAACCGAAATGCGGCTCCCACGCGGCGAATCTAGGTTAATGCGATGAGGAAAGAATTTAATTGGCCATATGTCTGGGCGCATAAACTGCATCGATAAACTAGATTATGTTTTCGACCGCAATGGTCGTGTCTTAATCGGCGCGTCTGCCATCGGGCAGCTTGCTATGCCGCGCGCGGCCGGTGTCATCGCGTTAAGGCATTTTTGCTAATTTGCCCGTAGCCTCGCCTGTGGAATTCAAAGTGAGCGTAGAAACCGGACGAAAAACGCCGGTTGGAAATATTCGGACATGATGCCGGCAACTCAATCGTTGATCACCGAACTGGACGAGACGCTGAGCAAGATCCCCGATGCTCGGCAACTCGTTATTTTGCAACGGGTCACCGATCTGTTTCTGGTTGGCGCGGAAAACTACAACGACGAGCAGATCGCCATATTCGATGACGTGATCTGCCGTTTGATTGAAAATATCGGCCAGCCGGCTCTGGTTGAACTTAGCGACAGGCTGTCGTCGGCCGGCAAGGGGCCCGGAAATGCGCTGGCCCGCCTGTCGAGCTCCGATGACATCGCGGTGTCGGGGCCGGCGCTGGCGCGCGCCAACGCGCTCACGGACAAAGACCTGGTCGCCATCGCCGGCAAAAAGGGCCAGAAGCAACTCGCGGCTATCGCCGGACGCCAGCAGATCAGCGAGGTCGTGACCGACGTTTTGGTCGAGCGCGGCAATTCCGAGGTATCGCGCAAGGTTTCCGCCAATCGCGGCGCCAAGATTTCGGAAATCGGCTTTGTGAAATTGATCAACAAGGCCAAAAAGGATCGCGAGCTCGCCACCGCGATTTCGAACCGGGGCGATTTGCCCGAGGAACTTGTGCCGTTCCTGAAGCTGGCGCTGGCCTAGACCAGCCGGATCTCAGGCTCCCCGGCGGGGCTGTTTAGGCCCGGCAATCGGGGCTGGGTCCCCGCATTTTCATGTCGAGACGGCGCTCCGCGCCTGGTGCGCGGGGACAAATTTCGCGCCAAAACGATTTAAGGCCCGGCTAAGATAGCCGGGCCTTAAATCGTGCGCTCAATTTGGTTGCGGGGGTAGGATTTGAACCTACGACCTTCAGGTTATGAGCCTGACGAGCTACCGGGCTGCTCCACCCCGCG
>JAQSCR010000620.1 GCA_029945495.1 Pseudolabrys sp.
ACACCTTCATCAACGATCAACGTTCTCCTTTTGACGGCTGCACATAAAATCGAAGTCGCAGCCCTCGTCGGCCTGCTGTACGGTCTGGTACAGGAGGCGCGCATAGCCGCGCTCAGCCCACTCGGGTAAGCCGACCACTCCTAGGCCGGCTTGTCGTCGTTTGAGTTCGGCATCATCGACTAAAAGATCGATACGCCGACCTTTCACATCGAGGCATATCTGATCCCCCGTCTGCACGAGCCCCAATGGACCGCCGTCGGCGGACTCAGGCGTGATGTGAAGCACAATGGTGCCGAAGGCGGTGCCGCTCATGCGGGCGTCTGAGATGCGCACCATGTCCTTCACGCCCTGTCGCCCAAGCTTCTTTGGAATAGGCAAATAGCCGGCTTCGGGCATTCCCGGCGCACCCTTTGGGCCGGCATTGCGAAGGACCAGAATATCGTCGGGCCCGACGTCTAAGTCCGGAGCGTCTATCCGGTTCGCCATATCAGGTATCGAGTCGAAAACGACCGCGCGTCCCGTGTGTTGGAGAAGCCGGGGCGTCGCCGCACTGTGTTTGATTACGGCCCCGCGCGGGGCCAGATTGCCCCACAGCACAGCCATAGCGCCGACCGGCTTGATGGGATCGACCACGGAGCGAATGACAGTCTGTCCCGGCACTTCTTCGGCGGCGGCGACGACGTCCCGCAACGTCCCGCCTGCCACGGTTTTCGCGTCAAGGTCGATCAGGTTGCCCAACTCTTTCAGCAACTTCGGTACGCCGCCGGCGTGGTGAAAATGCTCCATGTAATGCTGGCCGGATGGCTTGAGATCGATCAGGACCGGTACTTCGCGACCAAGCGCGTCGAAGGTTTCGAGGTCGATCTTGTGGCGTGTTCGGTTAGCGATCGCCGTCAGGTGAATGATGCCATTGGTTGAACCGCCGATGGCCTGTATAACGACCTGCGCGTTGCGGAACGCGGCTGCGGTCAGGATTTCGTTCGGCAGCGGGCCGCCGGAAACAGCCATCTCGGCCGCACGCTTGCCGCTCGCCTCCGCAATGCGCACACGCTCGGCATGCGGCGCGGGCACGGTCGCGCTCATCGGCAACGACAGGCCCATGGCCTCGGCGATGCACGCCATAGTGCTCGCCGTTCCCATCACCATGCAGGTTCCGACCGAAGGTGCGAGGCGGCCGTTCACCATCTCAACCTCCGCCTCGTCGATTTCACCGGCACGGTGCGCGCTCCAGATGCGCCGGCAGTCCGTGCACGCGCCCAGAACTTCGCCCTTGTGATGCCCAACCACCATGGGACCGACCGGGATGACGACCGTCGGCAGGTCAGCGCTCGCGGCCGCCATAATCTGCGCCGGTAAGGTCTTGTCGCAGCCGCCAATGATAATGACCGCGTCCATTGGCTGGGCGCGGATCATTTCCTCCGTGTCCATCGCCATCAAATTACGAAGATACATCGAGGTTGGATGCGCGAAGCTCTCGTGTATGGAGATGGTCGGGAAAACCATCGGCATGCCGCCGGCAAGCATCACGCCGCGTTTGGCTGCCTCGATTAGTACTGGGACATTCCCGTGGCAAGGATTGTAATCGCTATAGGTGTTCGTAATGCCGACGATCGGGCGGTTAAGCGCATCATTGGAATAGCCCATCGCCTTGATGAAGGCCTTGCGCAGGAACAGCGAAAAGCCGGCATCACCATAACTGGTAAGGCCTTTACGCAAGCCTTTGCTCATTGTTCGTTCCTCAAGCTTGAACTGTTCGACCGGGCATCAGACGGCTGCCTCGCCGAAGCGCTGTCTGTAGGCGCGAATATAGGCCTGTGCTGCAGGCATGAGATGACGCTTGATCAGTTTGATCAGATCGTCACGGCGAGAATCCCGCAAAGCCGCGATCATCTCGATATGGTCCCGGCGCGCGTCGTCAAGCGCAGCGGGGTTTGCGTACGCATAAGAGCGAATGCCGGACACTTTCTGCGCAAGATACTCGATCGTTTCAATTAGACAATTGTTGCCGCACAGGCCGTAAAGCACGCGGTGAAATCGCACATTGCTGTGGAACACAGCCAGCAATTCCCCGGCATCAACTGCCTTGCTGTGCTCGAGTTGCAGCGCCTCGATGCTGGCGAGATCCGCCTTCGGCACCGGAAGTGACAGGATACGCACCGCCATCACTTCGAGTTCCTCGCGCACCGCGTAAATCTCCGTCACCTCGCGGGGAGTGAGATCGCGCACGATCGCGCCACGGTTGGGGATGCGCTGAACAATTCCCTTTTTTTCTAATTCGAACAGTGCAAGCCGGACATCGCCGCGATGGGTATTGAAATCTACGCTCAAATCCTGCTCGACAAGCCGCTCACGCGGGTGCCGCCGGCCGAGGACGATATCTTCTTCAAGCTTACGCGCGATCAGACCAGCAATCGACGCATCGCGGGAATACACCTCGGCCTTCGGCGATGAAACGCTGGCTGCTTTGCCGGGCCCTTTGTGCACGAGCGGCTTTCGAGAGGTTTTGGTCGTCGCCATGGCCGCAACAATACCGAGGCATCAGATAGTATACAATTAAAAATACCATCTTGTTGACAGGTCCAATCCGGTCAATAATGAGGTAACCGGGTTTTTCGTACGCCCGGCGAACCATCAGCCGACAAAAAAGCGGCGATAGCCCGGGAGGAGTTCGATGCAGGTTTCAAGGTACCTACCGCTCACGCGCGGCATTTTGCTCGGCGTCGCATTGGCGATGTCGTCCACTGTAGCGCTTGCGCAGAACCGCCAGTTTTCATTCGCCTATGATCAGCCGAAGGGTAGCGGCTACGGCGCCGGCGCCGAAATGTTCAATAAGAAACTGATGGAATTGAGCAAAGGCACTCTCTCCATCAATCAATATCCCGGCGCACAACTCGGCACCGAAGCGCAAACCTTGCAGAAAGTGCAGACCGGCGACATCGACTTCGTGTTCTTGTCGACGGCCAATGCCTCGACCGCACAGCCGGAATCCGGAGTTTTTTCGATCCACTTCATCTTCCGCGACGAAGCACATGCCATCAAAGTGCTCGGCGATCCGGGCGTGATAGCAGCGATGCGTGAACTATACGCGGCCAAGATGAAGGGCGCACATATGCTTGGTCTTGGTTCGCAAGGCTTGCGGCATATGTACGGCAAGAAGGCGGTCGAGAAGGTTGCCGACCTCAAAGGCGTCAAGATGCGCGTGCAGGCGACGGTGACGGAAGACGAGACATTCCCGGCGTACGGCGCACAAGTCGTGCACATGCCGTTCGGCGAGGTCTACACCTCGCTCCAAACCGGCGTCGTCGACATGGCCGAGAACGGCATCAACAATTATCTCATCAACAAACATTACGAACCCGCGCCAGTTCTTTCGCTCACCGAGCACGAAGCCAATAACGCCGCGCTTTTCGTCAGCGACAAGGTCTGGAGCAGCCTGAGCGCCGATCAGAAGAAATGGGTCCAGGAGGCGGCCGACGAAGTCAGCCAAAAGGAGCCGGCAGCCGCTTTTAAACTCGAACACGAGGCCCTGGCGAAGCTGGAAAAGATCGGCGTAAAGGTTGTCAAGAATGTCGACAAGAGCGGCTTTGCGCAAATCAGCAAGCCGATCCAGGATAAACTCGCCAACGACCTCGGTCCCAACGCCGTGAAGGTCCTCGCACTCGTCCGCAACGTAAAATAACTTGCTTGTTTGCGAGGCGGGGAGCCATTCGGTTTCCCGCCTCGTGTTTACCTCGAAGCGGACGAGAGATAGACCATGAGAGGATTTAACGGGTTAGTATTGCAGCAGCAGCGCCACTTGAAATGGCGGGCGCTCGACCCGCTTGAACAAATCCTGATGATCCTGTGCGGCGTCGCCATCACCGGTTTTTGCTTGCTGGTCATGTGCGACATCGTCACCCGCACCGTGGGGCACCCCTGGCTCTGGCTTCAGGAGGCGACGATGACATTCTTTATCTATGGCATCTTCATCGGTGTCGGCGCGGCCACCCGCCGCAATGACCATCTCTACCTTGCCGTTTTGGCCGAGTCGATGAGCGGCAACAGCCGGCTCTTTTTCGAAATGTTCAATCGCTGCGTGGTGCTCGGCGTCGCCCTCTGCATGATCTATTTTGGCTACCTGAACGTGCTTGACGGCTTCAAAAGCCTGCGTATGCCGTCAATGACGCCGATGGCGACATTTTATGCGGCCATCCCCTTATGTGGGATTCTCGTTTCCCTTTTCACTATCGAACAGATGGTGAACGGGTGGCGCAACGGCTTCCCCGATATAAACGTCGATGAAAAGAGGAAGTCACTGTGACCTCCAATGGCGCGCTCATTTTTTTGATGGCCTTCCTGTTTCTGTTCCTAGGCTACATGGGCGTGCCGGTGGCCTTCGCCTTGATTGCCGCGGTGCTGGTGGTGACGTCATTCACGTCCGTCAGCCTCGCCTCGATGATGGCGCAGCTTTTCAATGGCATGGATGTCGAGGCTCTGCTGGCGGTGCCGTTTTTTCTGCTGGTCGGCGACCTAATGAGCTCGGCAAACGTGACCGTGCGCATGATAACGTTGTCGCAAACTTTGGTCGGCCATCTGCGCGGCGGGCTAGCGCAAGTGGTTACGATTTTCAGCATGTTCTTCGCCGGTATATCTGGGTCGTCGGCGGCCGACGTCGCAGTACTCACACGCACTCTCGGGCCCGAGATGGATCGCGAGGGCTATGATCGCGCCTTCACCGCCGCGCTGATCGCTTCGGCCGCGACGATGGCCAATCTCATTCCGCCCAGCATTATGGCGGTGGTTTATGGCGCGACTGGAAACGTCTCGATCGGCGGGCTATTCTTGGGTGGCGTTGTGCCCGGCGTGCTCGTCGGCATTGGGCTGATGATCTACAGCTATTTTTTCGGACCGGTCGGTCTCAAGCACAAACGTGCGACCTTCGGTCAAATCGGCACGGCGACCAAAGAAGCCGCAGTGCCATTGATGATTCCCATAATCATCATGGGCGGTATCCTGACCGGCCAGTTCACGCCGACCGAAGCCGGCGTCATTGCCGTCGCTTACATTCTCTTTGTCGCGATTCCGTTTCTCAATTACCAGCACGTCGCCAAGCTGCCGCGCGACATGGCACTTACTGGATTACTCTATTCTATTCCGCTGATCACCATCGGCGCCGCATCGGTATTCGGCTGGATGCTGGCCTATTTGCGCGGCCCCGCCGTGGTATCGGGATGGATAGCAAATACGGCAGGCAACGATCCGTTCATGATCATGCTGCTGCTGGTCGTCCTGTTTGTCATCGTCGGCGATTTCATCGACGCCATCCCAGCAATCATTATTTTCATGCCGATCATCAATGATCTCACCCAGAACGCCGACATCAACCCGGTGCATATGGGCGTCGTCATCATCGTGACGCTGGCGTTCGGGCTGATCACTCCGCCTTACGGGCTTTGTTTGCTGATGGCGTCGAAATTTATCGGCGTACGTTTTGGCAAAGCGATGTTCGCGTCTTTCCCAATCTACATCATATTCTTCGCAGCCATCGCATTCTGTATCTTCTTACCCGAGGTTGTGCTTTGGCTACCCAAGCACTTGATGCCAGAATCGGTCGGCTGCTTTAAGAACCCAAGCGGGGCGGGTTATATCTGCCCGTAATAAGCCCCACGCACGTCGCCTGCCCCGATGCGCACCATATTTGAACGCGGCTGACACTCGGATGGTATGAGTTCGGTAACCGCCCCCATCGGGTAGTCCGCTATTAATGTTAGTTTAGCATTGGCACTAGCGCTATCGATTTTGCCCGCGAGCTGGAAACCGGTTTTGCGGCCGCTAAAAGGACTTTGAGGTTTTCGTAGTATGGTTATATGATAACATGACAACTGGGATCGAGTTTCGGCCTGGCATCGTCAGAAACGCAGCTTGAAGTCGCCAACCAAGACGTAACTATCAACAGGGAGGATAAAAAGTGAAGAGATCAACCATCAGAAGTCTCGCGCTCGCAACAGCCGCCGCCTGCGGTCTGCTGTTGTCTGGCGCCGCGAACGCCCAGGACAAAATCACGGTTTTCTGGAACAAGGGTTTCTATAAAGCCGAAGATGATGCGCTGTTCGCGGCGGTCAAAAAATTCGAGGACAAGACCAAGGTTAAGGTCGACCTCTCGCAATACTCGCCGCAGGACATGATACCGAAGACAGTCGCCGCAATGGATTCCGGGACACCGCCGGATGTCGCCTATGGCGACGTCTATGACTTCCAAGTCGCGGCGAAATGGGCCTTCGAAGGCAAGCTCGAGGATATCTCGGACGTTATCAATCCAATCAAGGGACAGTTCGAGGCTACCGCTCTTGCGACCACGTTTCTCTACAACGACAAGACTAAGAAGAAATCGTACAACGCTTTCCCGCTCAAGCAACAAACGATGCATATCCAATACTGGATCGACATGCTTGCCGCAGCCGGGTTCAAGGAATCCGACATTCCAAAAACATGGAAGGAATATTGGTCGTTCTGGTGCGATAAGGCCCAACCGGCAAGCCGCAAGGCGACAGGACAGCGCATCTTTGGCATCGGCCAGCCGCTCGGCGTCGACTCTAGCGACTCGTTCTATTCGTTTCTAACATTCATGGACGCCCATGATGTCAAGCTGGTGGATGACGACGGCAAGTTGCTGGTGGGCGATCCGAAGGTAAAGGCCGGCCTGATCGCTACGTTAACCGACTACGTTGCGCCTTATGTAAAGGGATGCTCGCCACCGTCGTCGACCAGTTGGAAGGATCCCGACAACAACGTCGCCTTCCACAACAAGACCACGCTGATGACGCACAATGCGACAATCTCAATCGCCTCGAAATGGCTCGACGACGCCAACAACGACAAGGCAACGCCGGAAGTTCGTGCCGCTGGCAAGATGGCCTATGAAACACAGATCGCCACCGCCGGCTTCCCCAATAAGCCGAGTGGCAAGCCCATGGTCTATCGTTCGGCCGTCAAGGTCGGCGTGATCTTTGCGGACTCCAAGAACAAAAAGCTCGCCAAGGAGTTCGTGTCGTTCATGCTTCAGGAAGAAAACCTGACGCCTTATGTCGAGGGATCGCTCGGACGCTGGTTTCCGGTGACCAAAAAGGGCCAAGAATCGAAGTTCTGGCAGGCCGATCGTCATCGCAAAGCGGTCTATAACCAGTTCAAGGCCGGAACGACGTCGTTTGAGTTCACGAAGAACTACAAGTTCACCGTTCTCAACAATGAGAATGTGTGGATGAAAGCGGCGAACCGCGTCATTAGCGATAAAATCCCGGTCGATAAGGCCGTGGATGAGATGATCGCACGCATCAAGCAAGTTGCTGGCTGATCTTAAACCGGAGCTGGGCGCCCCCTCCGGCGGCCGGCACCCAAAA
>JAQSCR010000621.1 GCA_029945495.1 Pseudolabrys sp.
ATGCCGCACAGATTGCGCGCCGCTTCGATGCAGGCCATTTGCATGCCGAAGCAGATGCCAAAATACGGCACGCGGCGCTCGCGCGCGAAACGCGCCGCGCGGATCTTGCCCTCGGCGCCGCGCTGGCCGAAGCCGCCGGGCACCAGGATGCCGTTGACCTGTTCGAGGAACGGCGCCGGGTCTTCGTGTTCGAACACGTCGGACTCGATCCACTCCAGCTTGACCTTCACCTTGTTGGCGATGCCGCCATGCGACAGCGCTTCGGTCAACGATTTATAGGCGTCCTTCATGCCGGTATATTTACCGACGATGGCGATGGTGACGTCGCCTTCCGGATTGCGGATGCGTTCGTTGATGGTGTGCCAGCGCGACAGGTTCGGCGCCGTGGTGCCGTCGAGGGCGAAGGCCTCGAGCACTTCGCGGTCGAGACCGGCATCGTGATAGGCCTCCGGCACCGCGTAGATGTTGTCGACGTCGCGCGCCTCGATCACCGCGCTTTCGCGCACGTTGCAGAACAGCGCGAGCTTGCGCCTCTCGCCTTCCGGAATCGGCCGGTCGGTGCGGCACAACAGGATATCGGGCTGGATGCCGATCGAGCGCAGTTCCTTGACCGAATGCTGCGTCGGCTTGGTCTTGAGTTCGCCGGCGCTCGGGATGAACGGCAGCAGCGTCAGGTGGATGTAGATGACCTGGCCGCGCGGCATGTCGTTGCCGAATTGCCGGATCGCCTCGAAGAACGGCAGGCCCTCGATGTCGCCGACGGTACCGCCGACCTCGCACAGCACGAAGTCGAAGCCGTCATTGCCGTCGCGGATGAAGTCCTTGATGGCGTTGGTGACGTGCGGGATCACCTGGATGGTGGCGCCGAGATAATCGCCGCGGCGCTCCTTGGTCAGGATGTCCTGATAGATGCGGCCGGTGGTGATGTTGTCTTTCTTGGTCGCCGGATTGCCGGTGAAGCGCTCGTAGTGGCCGAGGTCGAGGTCGGTCTCGGCGCCGTCGTCAGTGACGAACACCTCGCCGTGCTGATAGGGCGACATCGTGCCCGGATCGACGTTGAGATAGGGGTCGAGCTTGCGCAGGCGGACCTTGTAGCCGCGCGACTGCAGCAGGGCGCCAAGCGCCGCCGAGGCCAAGCCTTTACCGAGGGAGGACACCACGCCGCCGGTGATGAAAATGTACCGCGCCATGGGGCCTAACCTCTACGCGGCGAGAATCGATTCGACGAGTGCGAAAAGCGGATGTGAGCCTTGCGCCTGTGCGTAGCGTCGAAAGTTGGTGATTTTGGCGTTATTTGCATTGCGTCCTTAAAGCTTAAATGCAGCGCATGGCGCCCGCGCAGCCATGCCGGTCGCCCGAATGTAAGAAGGGCCGGATTTCCCGGCCCCTCGTTGAGGTCTTACTTCGACTGCGGGACCTGCGGCCCGGAGGGTGCGACCGGTTCCGGCGCGCCTTGCAGTTGCTTGAGCAGGCCGCCTTCGCCGCCGCTCGAGGCCGGCGCGCCGGGCGCGCTGATCGGGGCGCTCGGGCCGCCGCCTTGCAGAATGGAGGTCGGCTTGCGGTTGAAGCCGGCCAGGATCGACAGCACCAGGCTGGTGACAAAGAATAGGCCAGCGAGAATCGCGGTCGCGCGGGTCAGCATGTTGGCAGTGCCGCGGCTCGACATGAAGCTGCCGCCGCCGCTGCCGCCGACGCCCAGGCCGCCGCCCTCGGAGCGCTGCAACAGCACAACGCCGATGAGCGACAGCACCAGCATCAGGTGGATGACAATGATCACGTGCTGCATAAGTCTTTAATCCGTTTAAACTTTGCCGTCCGGGCCAACGCCCCCCGGCGCTTTCCACATACATATAGGAATTCGCCGCGGTCTCTACACGATAGTTCGCGGCATTTCCACCCACCGGGCCGCGGCGGCGGGTAACAGCCGGATTTCTGCGTCGTTACTTGTAAACCGCGGCAATTCCAAGGAAATCGACGGCTTTCAGGCTGGCGCCGCCGACCAGCGCGCCGTCGACGTCGGGGATGGTCAAAAGCTCGCCCGCATTGGATGGCTTGACCGAGCCGCCATAAAGGATGCGGACGCCTGCCCCCTCCGCGCCATAACGGGCATTGAGCTGGGCGCGGATGAAGGCGTGCACCTCGGCAACGTCGGCCGGCGTCGGCGTCAGGCCGGTGCCGATGGCCCAGACCGGCTCATAGGCGACGACAAGATTCGCTGACGTGCCACCGTCCGGGAGCGAACCGGCCAGTTGCCCGCCGATGACTTTCAGGGTCGCGCCAGACTCGCGCTCGCTGCGCTGCTCGCCAACGCAGACGATGGCCACAAGTCCGGCGCGCCAGGCAGCCAATGTTTTGGCGTTCACATCGGTGTCGGTCTCCTTGTGGTCGGTGCGGCGCTCGGAATGGCCGACGATCACCGCGGTAGCGCCGGCATCCGCCAGCATTTCCGCCGAAATATCGCCGGTATGCGCGCCGGACGCCTTGGCGTGGCAGTCCTGACCGCCGACGAACAGCTGCGACCCGTGGGTGGCTAAGGCAAATTTCGCGATCAACGTCGCCGGCGGGCAGACCATCAGATCGGCCTTGCCGGCAAGCGCCGCCACCCCTGCCTTCATGGCGTCCAGCTCACTCATAGAGGCGGACAGCCCGTTCATCTTCCAGTTGCCCGCGACCAACGGGCGAATGTCTGCCGCTGCCATGGAATTGTCCTTATCCTACTTGAGTTGCAAGGCTTTAGCCCGCTCCCTATAAGGACGGCAAGCGATCATAAGTCCAGCCGGACATTTTTAGAGAAACCTAACGCCCATGCTCCGCGGTATCCACAAGGCCTCTTCCACCTGGCTCGGCAAGGCCGTCATGGCCGTCATCATGGGCGGCCTGATCGTCAGCTTTGCCATCTGGGGCATCGGCGATATTTTCCGCGGCTTCGGCGTCAATTCGGTCGCCAAGATCGGCGGCACCGAAATCTCGATCGAGCAATTCCGCTCGTATTACACCGAAAAGCTGCAGCAGCTCGGCCAGCGCATGCGCCGGCCGATTTCGAACGATCAGGCGCGCGCGCTAGGCCTCGACCGCCAGTTGCTCGGCCAACTGGTCGCCGAGACCACGCTCGATGAACAGGCACGCCAGCTGCGCCTCGGCCTCGCCGACAAGGACATCGCCGACCGCATCACCAGCGATCCGGCTTTTCGCGGCGCCAACGGCCAGTTCGACCGCGCCCGTTTCGAGGCCGTGATCCGCAACGCCGGCTTCAGCGAAGCCCGCTTTGTTGCGGAGCAGCGCAACGTGATGCTGCGCCGGCAGATCGCGCAAACGGTGAGCGGCGATTTGAAGGTGCCGGACACCACGATCAAATCGATCCTGCAGTATCAGGGCGAAAAGCGCGCCATCCAGTATATCGCGCTGGCTACAGCGCAAGCCGGCGACGTCGCCGCGCCGAGTGCCGACGAACTCGCCAAATATTTCGAGACCCGCAAGGTGCTGTTCCGCGCGCCGGAATATCGCAAGGTCACCGTGCTGTCGCAGTCGCCCGCCGAGCTGGCCAAGCCGCAAGACGTTTCCGACGCCGATGCCAAGGCTGCTTACGAGGCGCGCAAGGACAGTTACGGCACGTCGGAAAAGCGCGAGCTGCGCCAAATGGTGTTTGCCAAGCCGGAAGACGCCGCTGCTGCTTCCGAGCGTGTGACCAAGGGCCTGAGCTTTGCCGATCTGGCCAAAGAGCGCGGCATCAAGGACAGCGATCTCGACGTCGGCACCGTCGCCAAAGCCGACATCATCGATCCGGCCGTGGCCGACGCCGCCTTCGCGCTTAAATCCGGCGACGTCTCGAGTCCGGTCAAGGGCGCCTTCGGCACCGTGCTGTTGCAGGTCGGCAAGATCGAAGCCGGCACGCAAAAGACCTATGCGGACGTCGCCGCCGACCTCAAGCGCGAGCTCGCCGAAGCGCGTGCCAAGACCGAGATCAGCAATCTGCGCGACAAGATCGAAGACGACCGCGCCGGTGGCGCGACGCTCGCCGAAACCGCCAAGAAGCTGAACCTCAAAGTAATCTCCATCGATGCGGTCGACCGCGCCGGCCGCGCGCCGGACGGCCAGCCGATCGCCGCGCTGCCGAAGCAGCCCGACGTCGTCGCCGCAGCCTTTGCCACCGATGTCGGCGTCGATAACGACGCGCTGCAACTGCCGTCCAACGGCTATCTCTATTACGACGTCACCGGCATCACGCCGTCGCGCGAGCGCACGCTCGACGAGGTCAAGGATCAGGTGGCAGCGCGCTGGCGCGACGACGAAATAGCCAAACGTCTACAGGCCAAGGCCGACGACATGCTGGTGAAGCTCAAGGCCGGCACGCCGCTGGCGCAAGTCGCCAGCGAAAGCGGCCTCAAGGTCGACACCGCAGCCGACATGGTGCGCGGCAAGCCCGCCGGATTCCTGCCGGTCAAGGTGACCGAGGCGGCGTTCAAGATTCCGAAAGGCTCGCCTGGCAGCGTCGAAGGCGACAGCGCCGCGTCGCGCTATGTCTTCGTCGTGACCGCGGTGACAGATCCGGCGTTCGACGCCAATACGCCGGAAGCCAAGCAATTGGCGGCGTCGCTGCAAAACTCCTTCGCCGACGACATCGTTGGCCAATACATCGCCAAGATCGAAGCCGATATCGGCGTCACGCTCAATCAGGCGGCGCTGAACCAGGTCGTCGGCGGCGGCACCGGCGGCAACAACTAACGTATTCATCACGATGCAAATCGAGCCATCGACAAGCGCCTTCGCGGAACGCTACGGCCGCGGCCAGGCGCAGGCGGTGTGGACGACTTTGGTCGGCGATCTTGAGACGCCGGTGTCGGCCTTTCTCAAGCTCGGCGGCGGCAAGCCCTTGAGCTTTCTGCTCGAGTCGGTGGAAGGCGGCGCCGTGCGCGGCCGTCATTCGATCATCGGCATCGAGCCCGATCTGGTCTGGCGCACCAACGGCGCCAAGGCCGAGATCAATCGCAGCGCACGCACCAAGCCCGACGCCTTCGTGCCCTGCCCGCAGCCGCCGTTGGCGGCGCTGCGCGCGTTGATCGAAGAAAGCCGCATCGACTTGCCGGAAACTCTGCCGCCGATGGCGGCCGGCGTGTTCGGCTATCTCGGTTACGACATGGTGCGGCTGATGGAAGAGCTGCCGCCGGCGAATCCCGACCCGATTGGCATTCCCGACGCGATCATGCTGCGGCCGACCCTGATCGTCGTGTTCGACGCGGTGAAGGATTCGATCACGGTGGTGACGCCGGTGCGCCCCGAACCCGGCGTCGATGCCAAGGCGGCGCTGGCGCGCGCCACCGAGCGGCTCGGGCAGATTGTCGATGCGCTCGATCGGCCGCTCGACAAATCGCTGGCCGAATATGACGAAGGCCCGCTCGACGTGCCGCCGGTGTCGAACACGACGCCGCAGGAATATGCCGCGATGGTCGGCAGAGCGAAGGAATACATCGCCGCGGGCGACGCCTTCCAGATCGTGCTGGCGCAGCGCTTCGAGGCGCCGTTCACGCTGCCGCCGTTCTCGCTCTATCGCGCGCTGCGGCGGACCAATCCGTCGCCCTATCTCTACTTCCTCGATTTCGGCAGCTTCGCGGTTGCCGGCTCCAGCCCGGAAATTCTGGTGCGGGTGCGCGGCGACGTTGTCGAATTGCGTCCGCTCGCCGGCACGCGACCGCGTGGAGAGACGCCGCACGAGGACAAGGCGCTGGAGGCCGAATTGCTGGCGGATCCGAAGGAGCGCGCCGAACATCTGATGCTGCTCGATCTCGGCCGCAACGATGTCGGCCGCGTCGCCGCCATCGGTACGGTGAAAGTCACCGACCAGTTTTTCATCGAGCGTTATAGTCAAGTGATGCACATCGTCTCCAATGTCGAGGGCAGGTTAGACCCGAAATACGACGCGCTCGATGCACTGGCAGCCGGCTTTCCCGCCGGCACCACGTCGGGCGCACCAAAAGTCCGGGCGATGGAAATCATCGACGAATTGGAAAAGGAAAAGCGCGGGCTCTATGCCGGCTGTGTCGGTTACTTTTCCGCCGCCGGCGAAATGGACACCTGCATCGTGCTGCGCACCGCACTGGTGAAGGACGGCAAGATGTATGTGCAGGCCGGCGCCGGCATCGTCGCCGATTCAAACCCGCAGGCCGAGCAACTCGAATGCGTCAACAAGGCCAAGGCCCTGTTCCGCGCCGCCGAAGAAGCCCGGCGCTTCGCCAGCGCGGTCAAGCGCGGGCAGTAGCTGATACGCTGGAGTGGCGGGTACCGATGCACACGCTGCAAATCTTCATCTGGTTTCTTCGGCTCAGCCTGTATGGCGCCGTTGTCTTGGTGCCGCTCGCACTTCTTGCGGTGGTAGCGATTGTCATCCTCATTCGCAGCACGCCCATCGAGCGCTGGAAATATTGGCTGCTGACGCCCCTGCCCCTGCTCTGGATTTTCGTCGGCCTGTGGGGCGGGCTGTTCTGGGTCGATTGGCAGAAAACGCCGTTTGTGCCGAATCCCCAATGGATCGGCCTGGTGGTAACGCTTGCCGTCGGCGTCTATGTCGCCGGTGCCATCGCGCTGATCGTGTATTTACGCGGCATCCGTTTGTTCGTTACGTTGTTTGCCATACTGAATTTATACTTCATGCTGGCGATGGCGGCGCTGTCGAGCATGGCCATCAGCGGTACCTGGATTTAAGCGCCGAGCGCCGAAGGCAAAGGGAGCGACACATGAGCGGCGATCATAACCATCCGCACGATCACTCCCACGAAAAGTGGAAGCACGACGGCGTCAAGGTGATCCCGGGCAACTCGCTCGATCCCAACACGGCGTCGACGCCGGGCATGGACCGCAAGGCGGCGATCAATTTTGCCCGCGCCGGCGCGCAGAAACTGTGGGCCGGCACCGTCGCCATCCATCCCAACGCCAAGACCGGCGCGCACCATCATGGCGCGCTGGAGAGCGTGATCTATGTCGTGCGCGGCCGCGCGCGCATGCGCTGGGGCGAGCATCTCGAATTCACCGCCGAGGCCGGGCCCGGCGATTTCATCTTCATTCCGCCTTACGTGCCGCACCAGGAAATCAACGCCAGCCGCGACGAAGTGCTGGAATGCGTGCTGGTGCGCTCGGACAACGAGGCCGTCGTGGTCAATCTCGACATCGAGCCCGTCGAAAAGCCGGAAAACGTCGCCTGGATCGATCCGATCCATAAGGCTTAAGGCTGCCTTATAGCGGGCCGCGAGCCCTTGATCCGTCACCCTGAGGTGCGAGCCATAAGCGCGTTCACGCGCGTCTCCGACGCGCTTCGGCGAGCCTCGAAGGGCGACGGCCGAGGTGTCAC
>JAQSCR010000622.1 GCA_029945495.1 Pseudolabrys sp.
GCTTGCGGCGGAGGACGCGAGAAACGCGGCAATGGGACCAATCTCGTGCGCCTGCCCGATCCGGCGCAGCGGTGTTTGCTCGGACCGCTCGGCCAGCCGGTCCGGATCCTCCCACAGCGCGCGGGCAAAATCGGTCTTAATCAATCCGGGTGCAATGCAATTAACCCGTACGTTGCGCGGCCCCCATTCCAACGCAAGACTGCGCGCCAACGAGAAGTCGGCCGCTTTCGATATACCGTAGGCGCCAAGGCCGCGGCTCGCCCGAATGCCGGCGATGGAAGAGACAATGATAACGGCGCCTTCGCCACGCCCGGCCATGCCCGGGATCGCCAGATTGCAGAGCCACAAGTTGCTTTTGATGTTACTTCCCATGATTTTGTCGAAGACGTCGTCTGTCAGGTCGACGAGCGGGCCAAAAGCCGGGTTGACTGCCGCATTGCAAACTAAAATGTCGATGCGGCCCCATTGCCGGAGCGTCGCGGCAACGAGACCTTCGACCTCGGCTTTGCGCGAAATGTTGCAAGGAATAACAGTCGCTTCGCCACCCTGCGCGCGAATGCCGCTTGCGACAGCCTCGCAAGCCTCGGCTTTGCGGCTGGAAACCACGACCTTGGCGCCGCTGCTCGCAAGCGATTCTGCAATCGCGCGTCCGATGCCGCGGCTTGAGCCGGTTACAATGGCGACTTTGTCGTCGAGGCGAAATGGCGATGCAACGGTCATCGGCGCTCCGTCGGACCCTGCGGCATGTTGGTCGGAAGTTTGGCGAGTTCGAGCCTCGCGATAGTTTCGCGATGCACCTCGTCGGGACCGTCCGCCAGCCGGATGGCGCGCGCCCGCGCCCACGCAAAAGCGAGATGAAAGTCCTGGCTGACACCGCCGCCACCGCAAACCTGGATGGCACGGTCGATGACCTTGAGCGCCATGTTGGGCGCAACGACTTTGATCATGGCGATTTCAGCGCGCGCGGCCTTGTTGCCGACCTCGTCCATCATGCGCGCCGCCTGCAGTGTCAGTAGGCGCGCTTGATCGATTTCCATCCGCGACTCGGCGATCCAGTGACGAGTCACGCCCTGTTCGGCAATGGTCTTTCCAAAGGCTGTCCGGGATCGCGCCCGGCGGCACATGGTTTCCAGCGCACGCTCGGCCATACCGATCATCCGCATGCAATGGTGAATGCGGCCCGGCCCGAGACGGCCTTGCGCGATTTCGAATCCGCGCCCCTCGCCAAGCAGAATATTGGCCGCCGGCACGCGCGCATTTTCGAACACAACTTCGGCATGACCATGCGGCGCATCATCATAGCCGAACACGCTGAGATGACGGAGCACGCGAAAGCCTGGCGTGTCGAGTGGCACCAAGATCATCGATTGACGCTGGTAAGGCTTGGCGTCGGGATTGGTCTGTCCCATAACGATGGCGATCTTGCAGCGCGGATCCATCGCCCCCGATGTCCACCACTTTCGGCCGTTAATGACGTAATCGCCACCGTCGCGACGGATTTCGGTGCGGATGTTGGTCGCGTCGGACGAAGCGACATCGGGCTCGGTCATGGCGAAGCAGGACCGGATCGTCCCTTGTAACAACGGCTCCAACCACTGCCTTTTTTGTTCCGCGGTCCCATAGCGGATGATTGTTTCCATGTTGCCGGTATCTGGCGCGGAGCAGTTGAACGCCTCCGGACCGATCGGCGAACGCCCCATGATCTCGCACAGCGGCGCATATTCCAGATTGGTCAACGCGTCGGGATATTCGTGTTTCGGTAAGAACATGTTCCACAGGCCGGCCGCCCTCGCCTTGGTCTTGAGCTGCTCCGTGACCGGCGGAATAGCCCAGCGGCTCGGACCGCAGTCGAGCTGCTGGGCGAAAATCGCCTCGGCCGCGTAAACGTGTTCATCCATGAAAGCGGTCACGCCTTGGCAGAGTTGCTGCGCGCGCTCCGAGCTGGGAAACAACATGGCGACCTCATTACCCCGCGATTCCGCGGCCGAGTGAAGATCAGGCCGCGACCAGCCCGCCGGATTCAGCCAGTAACCCGAGATGATAGTCGGCATCGCCGAACAGAGTGTCGATCGCGGTGACGCGTTTGAAATAATGCCCGACGCTATATTCCATGGTCATGCCGATGCCGCCGTGGATTTGGATAGCTTGTTGGCCGATGAAGCGGCCGGAACGTCCGATCTGCACTTTCGCCGCCGAAATGGCTTGGCGCCGCTCGTGCACGTCATCTTCCGGCGCCATCATGGTCGCAAGCATTGCCATGCTTCGCGCTTGCTCGAGCGCAACCAGCATGTCGGCAGCACGATGCTGGAGGACTTGGAAGCCACCGATAGCGACGCCGAACTGCTTGCGCGTTTTCATGTAGTCGACGGTGAGTTCATGCATTGCCGCCATGGCGCCGACTGCTTCGGCAGCCAGCGCAGCTATTGTCATATCGACGGCCCGTTCGATCAGTGGGAAAGCTGCACCGGGCGGGCCGATCACACTACCCTCGTCGACCCGCACGCCCGTCAGAGCGAGTTCGGCCGCGCGCAACCCATCGACGGTAGCGTAGCCGCGCGTCGATAGGCCCGGAGCTGCGGCATCGACCAGAAACAGCCCGACGCCGTCACGATCGTGCTGGCCACCGCCAAGCCGCGCCGAAATAACGAATTTGTTGGCGCTGTCGCCGTGCAGCACCAGACTCTTGGCACCGTCGATAACATAGCCGGAACCATCGCGGCGCGCGCCCACGGCGATGTCGGAAAGATGGTAGCGCGCTTGCCGCTCGGCGTGGGCAAAGCCAAGAATAAGATCACCGCTTGCAATTTTCGGCAACAGATCGACGCGCATCGCATCGCTGGCGCCGAGCCGCAACAAGCCGCCGGCAAGCACGACAGTCGCCAGATAGGGTTCGAGCACCAAAGCGCGGCCAAGGGCTTCCATCACAATCATGGTTTCGACCGGTCCGCCGGCCGATCCGCCATGGCTTTCGTCAAACGGCAGGCCGAGCAGGCCCAAATCGGCATAACGCTGCCACATGGAGTGGCTCCAGCCTTCCGGCTCCTGGCGGTAGCGATTGCGTGCGCCAAACGCATAGTGATCGGCGAACAGCCGCCCGACGCTTTCTTGCAACAGTCGCTGCTCGTCGGTCAACGCAAAGTCCATGTCAGAACTCCAAAGTCACAGGCCTAAGATCGCTTTAGCGATAATGTTTTTCTGAATTTCATTCGACCCGCCGTAGATCGACGTTTTACGCATGTTGAAGTATTGCGGCGCCAGCGGGCCCGCCCAATCGGGGCCGATCGGCGGTTCGTTCCAGCGCTCGCCGTCATCGTGCGGTATGGGATCTGGCAAGGCATAGGGTCCGATCACTTCGAGCAACAGCTCGCTGATGGTTTGTTGAATTTCAGAGCCCTTGATTTTGAGAATGGACGATGCAGGGTCCGGTTTGTTGCTGTTGCGGGTACGCTCGGCGGCGACGACTCGCAATTGGGTCATCTCCAGCGCCTTGAGTTCGACCTCGACGGCGGCAATCTTGCAGCGGAACCGCTCGTCCGCGATCAGCGGCCTGCCGCCGGCTTGTTCCAACGCGGCGAGCTGCTTCAGGCGGCGAATGCGCGCCTTGGAGATGCCGATTCGGGCGATGCCGGTGCGTTCATTGCCGAGCAGGAACTTGGCGTAGTCCCAGCCTTTGTTCTCTTCGCCGACCAGGTTTTCAGCTGGAACCCGGACCTCGTCGAAGAACACTTCGTTGACTTCGTGGCCGCCATCGATGGTTTGGATCGGCCTCACGGTGATGCCAGGCGTTTTCATGTCGATCAGGAGAAACGAGATGCCTTGCTGCTTTTTTGCGGCCGGATCGGTGCGCACCAAGCAGAAAATCCAGTCGGCATATTGCGCCAGCGTGGTCCAGGTCTTCTGGCCGTTGACGATATAGTCGCCGCCGTCGCGCTTGGCGGTGGTCTTGAGCGAAGCCAGATCGGAGCCAGCACCGGGCTCAGAGAAACCCTGACACCACCATTCGTCGAGATTGGCAATGCTCGGCAGATACCGCTTTTTCTGCGTTTCGTTGCCGAACGCGATGATGACCGGCCCGACCATGCTGACGCCAAACGGCAGCGGCTCCGGCGCCGGGGCCTGCTGCATCTCATCGCGGAACAGATAAATTTGAACCGGGCTCCATCCGGTGCCGCCCCACTCCGTCGGCCAGTGCGGAACAGCCCAGCCCTTGGTATTCAGAATGCGCTGCCAGACCACGAGATCGTCTTTCACCAGACGGCGGCCCTCGATCAGCTTGGCGCGGATCGCATCCGGCAGGGCTTCGCGCATAAACACGCGCACCTCGTCGCGAAACGCGATCTCTTCCGGTGTGAAGCGAAGATCCATGGGTCTGTTCCTAGTTGATCTCGAATAGCCCAGCGGCGCCCATGCCGCCGCCGACGCACATGGTAATGACCGCGCGCTTGGCGCCGCGCCTACGCCCCTCGATCAGCGCATGGCCGGTCATGCGCGATCCGCTCATGCCGAACGGGTGGCCGATGGCAATGGCGCCGCCGTCCACATTGAGCCGCTCCTGCGGGATGCCGAGCCGGTCGCGGCAATAAATCACCTGGCTGGCAAATGCTTCATTGAGCTCCCAGAGATCGATGTCGTCGATTGTCAGGCCGTGACGGGCAAGCAGCTTCGGCACGGCGAACACCGGCCCGATGCCCATCTCGTCGGGCTCGCACCCGGCGATGGCAAAACCGCGGAATGTGCCGAGCGGTTTGAGACCGCGGCGCTCCGCGAGTGTTGCATCCATGATAACGCAGGCCGAGGCGCCATCCGACAACTGGCTGGCATTCCCAGCGGAAATAAATTTGCCCTCGCGCACCGGCTTGAGCGCGGCCAGCCCTTCCAGCGTGGTGTCGGGCCGGTTGCCCTCGTCGTTTGTGAGTGTGACCGGCTCGAAGCTCTCGGTATTGGTCTTCTTATTGACGAACTTTTTGGTCGTCGGCAGCGGCACAATCTCATCGTCGAAGCGTTTGGCCTGTTGCGCGGCCGCGGTGCGGCGCTGGCTTTCGAGCGCGAAGTCGTCCTGGGCCTCACGGCTGATCTTATAGCGGGCTGCCACGTTGTCGGCGGTATCGATCATCGGCAGGTAGACGTCTGGCTTATGCTGCAACAGCCATTCGTCCTGAATCGACACCAATTTGCCGTCCTGGATCAGGCTGATGCTTTCGAGCCCACCGGCAACCATCACCGAAGCTTCACCGGTCATGATGCGCTGGGCGGCGAGCGCAATTGTCTGCAGGCCCGAGCTGCAAAAGCGGTTGACCGTCATACCCGACACCGTGACGGGCAGCCCTGCGCGCAGGGCCGCCTGCCGCGCGATGTTCGATCCGGTAGCGCGCTCCGGAAAGCCACAGCCGAGAATGACATCCTCAACCTCGCCAGGCTCGATGCCGGCGCGCTCGACGGCGTGGCGCACGACATGGCCGCCAAGCTCGGCTCCGTGGGTCATATTGAAAGCGCCGCGAAAGGCCTTGCCGATCGGCGTCCGAGCGGTGGAGATAATAACGGCGTCGGGCATCTACGACCTCACGTTTAACGGTGGTTTGCCTGTCGACAATTCGGCGGCCGGCGCGGCGGATGACTTAAACTTTTTCTTTTCCTCTTCGACCAGTTCTTTCTTCGAAAGCTTGCCGACCGTAGTTCGCGGCAGCGTATCGCGGATTTCGAGCGCAGTCGGCATTTCTTGACGGCCGATCTTGTCGGCCAGGAATGCGCGCAGCGTTTCAAGCGAGAGCGGCGCCGCACCGGGCTTCGTCGTCACATAGGCCTTAATCGTTTCGCCGCGGTAGCTGTCGGGCACGCCGATGACGATCGCCTCATGGACGCCGGGATGTTCGTAAATCGCTTCCTCGACGACGCGCGGATAGACGTTGAAGCCTCCGCTGATCACCAGATCCTTCTTGCGATCGACGACCCAGACATAGCCATCATCGTCCATGTAGCCGATATCGCCGGACATAAAACGGCCATCGACGAATGTCTCGGCGGATTCCGCCGCCCGGTTCCAGTAACCGCCCGCGACATTGGCGCCGCTAATGCGGATTTCGCCCGTCTCGCCAAATCCGAGCACGCGTTGCGGATCGTCGAGTGAAACTACATCGACATAGACACCAGGCAGCGGCAGCCCGCAAGATCCCGGTTTGCCGCGCAGCACGACGGGCTGCGTGCAGGCGGCCGGCGACGTTTCCGTCATGCCGATACCGCTGCGCAGGCGTTTGCCGGTCAGCGCCTCGAACCGTTGTTCCACCTCCACCGGCAGTGGCGCGCCGCCCGAACTGCAACTCACCAGCGACGACAGATCGCGCGTCTCGACGCCGGCGTTGCACAGCGCGATCCACATGGTCGGCACGCCATTCATGTGAGTGGCACGTTTGACCTCGATGTCATGGAACGTGGTTTCGACGTCGAATTTCGCACGCAGCATCACTTCATTGCCGTTCGACAGGTTGCGTAGCATCACGGTCGACAGTGCGAAAATGTGGAACAGCGGCAAAGCGCAAATCACACGTACCTTGCCAGGCTTGACGGACGACTGCGGATTGAACCAGGCATCGTACATCGCGCAGGAGGCAGTCAGATTGGCGTGAGTGAGCATGGCGCCCTTCGGAACGCCGGTGGTGCCGCCGGTATATTGCAGCAACGCGATGTCGTCCTTACTGATATCGGGCCAGCGCGCGGGCAGTTCGGCTTTCATCAAGGTTGCCAGGCTGACGCAGCCATCGCCTTCGACTATCGGCAAGGGGGGCACCGGCCCCGGTCCCCATCGTTCGTCGTCGGCTACGATCAGAAGATCGATATGGCCGGCTGCTCTGAGCTTTTGCGCCATCGGCAGCAGGCCGGGCAAATTGATCGTCAGCACGACGCGCGCGCCGCTGTCTTTGATTTTGTGCACTATTTCGCGCTCGGCATCGAGCGGACTTAATTGTACGGCACGGGCGCCGATACGCGTGATGGCAAAAAAAGAAATCGTATGGTCGGGCGTATTCGGCAGAAAAATGCCGACCGACGTGTCACGGCCGGCGCCCAAGCGCAGCAGCCCGGCCGCCAGGCGTTGCGAAGCGTCGGCAAGGTCCCTGTAGAGCAACTGCCGGTCGCGGAATTCAATCGCCGACCGGTCGGCAAACCGCGCAGCGGCGCTGTCGATCAACGCCGGCACGGTTGTCGTTACGATCGGCGTGTCCCAAAGAATGCCGGGCGGATACGACTTTTCCCAGATGTAAGGGCGCGCGGTCATGCGGATACTTTTGCGACAAGCGAGCCGAAGCCCTCACCCGCGTCTGCGAGTTTT
>JAQSCR010000623.1 GCA_029945495.1 Pseudolabrys sp.
AGCGCCAGGATGCGTTCGTAGGTTTTACTCATTGCGTTCGATCCCGGCAGATCACGTGTTAGGAAGATGGAGGCGGCGGTTTTTAAATCGCCGCCTCCGGTCGCAGGTCACGTCAAGTCGCTTGGAATCAGGAAGCCTGACCGCCGCACTTCTTGGTGACGGTGTTGTAGTTGCCGCACTTCAGCTTGAACCAGTCGGATTCGAGATCCTTCGAGCCCGGCAGGAAGTCGGTCCAGGCATCGCCCGGAACCAGGCCTTTGGTCTTCCACACCACGTCGAACTGGCCATCGCCTTTGATTTCGCCGACGAAGACCGGCTTGGTGATGTGATGGTTCGCCAGCATGGTGGAGGTGCCGCCCGTCAGGTTCGGCGCGGTGATGCCCGGCAGCGCGTCGATGACCTTGGTCGCGTCGGTGGACTTCACCTTCTCAACCGCCTTCACCCACATGTTGAAGCCGATGACAGTCGCTTCCATCGGATCGTTGGTGACACGCTTCGGGTTCTTGGTGAACGCCTGCCACTTCTTGATGAACTCGGCGTTGGCCGGGCTCTTGATCGACTCGAAGTAGTTCCAGGCGGCGAGGTGGCCGAGCAGTGGCTTGGTGTCGAGACCGGCGAGTTCTTCTTCGCCGACCGAGAACGCCACGACCGGAATGTCGGTCGCCTTGACGCCCTGGTTGCCGAGTTCCTTGTAGAACGGAACGTTGGCGTCGCCGTTGATGGTCGAGACCACGGCGGTCTTCTTGCCGGCCGAACCGAACTTCTTGATGTCCGACACGATCGTCTGCCAGTCGCTATGACCAAATGGCGTGTAGTTGATCATGATGTCTTCCTGCTTGACGCCCTTCGACTTCAGATAGGCCTCAAGGATCTTGTTGGTGGTGCGCGGATAGACGTAGTCGGTGCCGGCGAGCACCCAACGCTTCACCGAGCCGCCGTCCTTGCTCATCAGATAGTCGACGGCCGGAATCGCCTGCTGGTTCGGCGCGGCGCCCGTGTAGAACACGTTGTATTCGCTCTCTTCGCCTTCGTACTGCACCGGATAGAACAGGATCGAGTTGAGTTCCTTGAACACGGGCAGCACCGACTTGCGCGACACCGACGTCCAGCAGCCGAACACCACGGCGACCTTGTCCTTGGCGATCAGCTCGCGCGCCTTTTCGGCGAACAGCGGCCAGTTCGAGGCCGGATCGACGACCACGGCTTCGAGCTTCTTGCCGTTGACGCCGCCCTTCTTGTTCTGCTCGTCGATCAGGAACAACACGGTGTCCTTCAGCGTGGTTTCGCTGATGGCCATCGTGCCCGAGAGCGAGTGCAGAACGCCCACTTTGATGGTGTCCTGAGCTTGGGCGGACGAGATTGCTCCCGTGGCCGCGAAGGCAAACCCGGCCGCGGCGGCGAGCCACTTCCGGGCAGTCGGCCGCTTGGCGGCCGTTTGACTGAGTGTGAACATTGTTTGAGACCCCTGCGTTTGACGCGCGCAATTAGTCGCGACGACTTCGTTCGCGCAGCAAGGCAATCGCAAGCCCTGTGCCAAGCCGTCACATTGGGTCTAAGCAATTGATTTATCATCTGTATATGGCGCACGGCGAAAATTGCCTATTTTACGGTCAGTAGCCACTGGTTATTTATTAGGCAATATTGGCTGATAATTCGGCAGTGCACACAATTTAATACGCTACCCAGGCTTCGCGCCTACCAAAGCTCGTCGACCGTCAATCGCCGCGAAATCAGCCGCTGCTGGACGCAATAGAAAATCAGCATGTCGAGGCAGGGCCGGTTCGCGTCCTTGCCGAAGGGCGCGGTGTCGATGCCGCCCGGCGAAGCGCCTGCCGCTGCGCGGCCGGCCGCCAGCATCCGGTACAGCTCGGCGACCGCCGCCGGCTTGGCGCGCGCCAGTTCGTCGGTCACCACGACCATATGATTGACCGGCACCAGACGGTGCTTGCCGAACCAGAGACTTGCCTCGGCGTCCGGATTCTCGATCACGCTTTGCAGCCGCGGATCGTCCGGCATGGCAGCGCCATAGATCGCGGCGTCGAGTTCGCCGTCGATCAGCATTTTGGTGATGTCCTTGCCCTTGTCGGCGCGGACGATGCCGGGCGGATCCTTGGCCTCGGCGACGTGGCCGTCCTCGAAGGTCACCCACTGAACGCCGCTGAGATCGACGTCGTAATCGTTTTGCAGAATGCCGCGAATCCAGGCGGCGGTGGTCTGGCTGTAGGAGCGCACGCCGATGCGCTTGCCGGCGAGGCCGACGGGCGTCAACCGGCCGCGCTCGACATTGTGCAGCATGGTGCCGTGCTGAAACCGCGCCAGCATCGCTGCCGGCAGCAAGGTCAGGCCCTTGTTATGCTCCTTGGCCTGCAGATAAGTGACCAGCGCCATCTCGCTCGCATCGTAAGCGTGTTCTCGCACCATCGGCTTGAACGCGGTGTGCATCGGCTTGACCTCGACGAAGTCGAGCTTGAGCGTGGCCGAGGTGATTTCGCCGCGCTTGAGCGGCAGCGTGTGCGGATAGTCGCCGATGGCGATGCGCAAAGTCGGAATTTCGGTCATTGGCGGCCCTTCATTTATCGCCCTACTTAGTCTAAAGAACGCCCATAAAAAAAGGGAGTTATTACGCCTATGCCGGAACAGAAAACGGGTCTCGTCGTCACCGCCCATCCCGGCGATTTCGTCTGGCGCGCCGGCGGCGCGATCGCGCTGCATGCCAAGAAGGGCTACAAAGTCAAAATCGTCTGCATGTCGTTCGGCGAGCGCGGCGAAAGCCAGTTTGCCTGGAAGGAGCAAGGCGCGACCATGGTCAGTGTCAAGGCCGGCCGCAAGGACGAGGCCGAACGCGCCGCCGCTTTGCTGGGCGCCGAGATCGAGTTCTTCGATTGCGGCGACTATCCGCTCAAGCTCACCGAAGAACACTTCGACCGCATGGTCGACATCTATCGCGAGACCAATCCGAGCTTCGTGCTCACCCACGCGCTGGAAGATCCTTATAATTTCGACCATCCGAACGCCGCGCATTTCGCGCAGGAGACGCGTGTGGTGGCGCAGGCGATGGGCCACAAGCCGGGCGCCAAGTACAAATATTCGGCGCCGCCGGTCTATCTGTTCGAGCCGCATCAACCCGAGCAGTGCAACTACAAGCCTGACCTCATTCTGAAAATCGACGACGTGTGGGAGCAGAAGTACAAGGCGTTCCAGATTCTCGCGGCGCAGAAACATCTGTGGGGCTATTACGAGCGCGTCGCACTCAACCGCGGCATCCAGGGCTCGCGCAACACAGGCGTGCCGATGACCTATGGCGAAGCCTACCAAACGCTGTTCCCGCGCGTTACGACGGAACTAGGGTAAATCTCTTTTCCCGGGCGCAGCGCGGTACGCAGTACTGCGCTGCAGACCCGGGATCGTTACGAATTCCGAGTCTGTGAAGATCCCGGCTCTGCGGTGCACCGCTTGCGCGCTGCACCGCGTCCGGGACAAGCCAGGAGAGAACAAAATGAAACCCGTCGTAGTCCGCAACATCAAGCGCGCCGACGCGAACGCCGTCGCCACTTTCGAGAAGCTCGGCGTCTCGACCGTGCACGAGGCGCTCGGCCGCTCCGGCCTGATGAAGCCCTATATCCGGCCGATCTGGGCCGGCGCTTCGATCGCAGGCCCAGCCGTCACCATCCTGGCGCAACCGGGCGACAACTGGATGATTCACGTTGCTGTAGAACAGTGTAGGCCCGGCGACATCGTCGTGCTCGGCGTGACCGCCGACAATACCGACGGTATGTTCGGCGACCTGCTCGCCACCTCGCTGAAAGCGCGCGGCGTCAAGGGCCTGATCATCGACGCCGGTTGCCGCGACGTCGCGACCTTGAAAGAGATGGGCTTTCCGGTGTGGTCGCGGGCGATCTCGGCCAAGGGCACGGTCAAGGCCACGCTCGGCGCGGTCAACATTCCGGTGGTCTGCGCCGGCGTCAACGTCACCCCGGGCGACGCGGTGGTGGCCGACGACGACGGCGTGGTGATCGTACCGGCCAAGCTCGCGGTCGAGGTCGCGGCCAAAGCGCAGAAGCGTTCCGACGACGAGGAAGCCAAGCGGGCCAAGCTCGCCTCCGGCGTGCTCGGCCTCGACATGTACAATATGCGCGAACCGCTGGCCAAAGCCGGGCTGGTCTACGTCGACAATCCGGAAGACGTGTGAGGCCGGCGCGCGGTAACCAACGGTTAACGTTGTTTCCGAGTAACTAATTCTCCTGCATTCGAGAAACGTTTAATTCGATTCTCTTGCGTATGACTGAGCCATCTGTTCACACCTGGAGCGGCTCATGTCCAAGATTGTTGCGTTTCTCAAGAACGAATCCGGCGCCACCGCCATCGAATACGGCCTGATTGCCGCCGGCATTTCCGTTGCGATCATCGCGGTCGTCAACGGCCTCGGCACCAAGCTGAACACCAACTTCACCAGCATTTCGACCCAGCTGAAATAAGCGGCGTCATCTGCCGGTTAACAAACAAGAGGCCGCCGGCAACGGCGGCTTCTTTTTTTGCGTCAGTGTCCCGACAGCGCTGGTCGCGCAGTGGCCGATTTCGTACCGGCCGGCCGCGTCTCAAGACAGCCCAGACTTTCCAGCGCGCGCCGCACCGCGACGTCGATCGGCGTGCACGGCTCCGAACCGAGCGCCGCCACCAGCCGCGTATTGTCGAGTTGCAACGGCTCGCGCCAGAGATAGCCCATCTCGCGCATTTCCTTGAACAGCCGGACAAAGGGCGACGCCAAAACGACCAGCGCCCACGGAAAGCGCCGCACCTTCAACGCCGGCCGGCCCGCGGCGCGGCGAATGGCGGCGATCATTTCCGCGCCATCGGCATCCCAGAAGCCACCGAAGTGAAAACGCTCGAACATCGCCGGCTCGCCGCGTTCGATGAGCCGCACCATGGCCTCGGCCAGATCGGGCAGATAGGCCCAGGCATGGCCGACGCCCGGCGTGCCGATATCGGCGATGGCGGCGAGCGGCTTGCCCGGCTTGACCATGGCCTGCGCAAACCAGTTGTTGCCGGCGTGACCGCCGAAGAAATCGCCGGCGCGCACGATCGTCACCGGCACGCCTTCGCTTGCGGCTTGCTTGAGACGCTGCTCCATGGCGACCCGTAGCGCGCCTTTGCGCGACGTCGGATTTTGCGGCGACTCTTCGCGCAGAACCGGGAATGCGTCCGACCCGTAATTGTAGATCGTGCCGGGAAACAGAATGCGCGCGCCGGCCGCCCGCGCCGCGGCGATCGTGTTGTCGAGCATCGGCACGACGAGTTTGTCCCAGTCGCGATAGCCGGGCGGGTTGGCGGCGTGAACGATCAACGCCGCGCCTTGCGCGGCCGTGACCACCGCAGCGCGGTCCATGGCGTCGCCCTGGACCCAACTCACGGCAAAGTCCGGCGCGCGCCGCTTGGCGCTGGCGATGTCGCGGGTCAACGCCCGCACCTGCCAGCCATGCGCGATCAGCGCCAATGCCACCTCGCCGCCAATGCCGCCGGTTGCGCCGATGACCAAAGCCGTGTTGTTCCGCATAAGATGTTCCTTTCGCTTTTCCTGCGGCGAATATGCGCGCCACGCCGGATAAACGAAATTGTCTATTTCTGTGGCTTTGCTATACTTTTATGTATGAATGAATGCACAGCCTCCTGGGACCATTACCGCTCGTTCCTCGCCGTCCTGCAGGAGGGCTCGCTGTCGGGCGCGGCCCGGGCGCTGGGCCTGCGCCAGCCGACCATCGGCCGGCATATCGATGCGCTGGAAGCCTCGCTGTCGGCGCCGCTGTTCACGCGTGCGCGTGACGGCCTGACGCCGACCGAGGCCGCGCTCGAGTTGCGGCCGCTGGCCGAGACCATGGCCTCGATGGCCGAGGCTATGGTGCGCACGGCTTCGGCGCCGCCGGGCGACGTGCGCGGTTCGGTGCGGATTTCCGCCAGCGACATGGTCGGCTCCGAGGTGCTGCCACCGATCCTGGCCAAGTTGCGCCGCGCCTATCCGAAGCTGGCGGTCGAACTGGTGCTGTCGAACCGTGTTGACGACCTATTGCGGCAGGAAGCCGACATTGCCGTTCGCATGGTGCAGCCGCAACAAGGCGCGCTGCTGGCGCGCCGCGTCGGCGTCATTGAGATCGGCTTTTTTGCGCGTCGCGACTATCTCGACCGTCACGGCACGCCGGAGACGCTGGCCGATTTGCGCGACCATGCCGTCATCGGCTTTGACCGCGAGAATGCTTTCATCCGCGTCTTGCACGAGCGCGGATTGACGCTGAAGCGCGAGCAGTTCGCGTTGCGCACCGACAGCGACATCGCCCACTTTGCCTGCATCCGCGCCGGCGTTGGCATCGGTATCTGCCAGGTCGCCCTGGCGCGCCGCCATGCCGATCTGGTGCGCGTGCTGCCGAAGGCTTTCGCCTTCCCGCTGGAGACCTGGGTGGCCATGCACGAGGACCTGCGGCCCGCGCAACGCTGCCGCGTCACCTTCGACGCACTGGTCGAAGGCCTGAACGATTACATAAAGCCGCCGCGCACGGGCCGTTAAGCCAGTCCGGGACCGCGGCGAAATTTGATCGCGGCAATGAGCCCGAGCATCACGAAGATCACCAGGATTACGCCCTGCGTGACCGCGAACTGGAAGTCCGTCGGCGCGGCAAAGGGCGGACCGACCACGGGCGCTGCCGGATTGATCAGTTTGATCTTCTCGAACGACTGCACGATCAGCACGAACACGTTCAGATACAGTGAGATCACCGTGGTGATCGCGTAGATCCAGCGCCATTTGCCGTAGAGATGCCTGGCGTAAAGTGCAAACAGCGCGATCAGGAACACCACCGTTGCAACGACGCCGGTGCCGGCCGCGGGCGTGAACATTTTCGCCTGCGTCGGCGCCAGGAAAAACATGAAGCCGGTGACGCTGGTGAGAACCGTGGTCAGCCAGAACAGTGCGGTCAGCTTCGGCAGCCGGTGCGAGCCGATCAGGCCGAAGACGACGATCAAGCCGCTGGCGATCGCGATCAGCGTGATGATGACGTGAACCAATGTGAAGGTGGCAACCGATAAACCGACAATCATGACATCCCCCCGCTTCCCGGTACGGGGATACTAGGCCGCGGCCATCTTGTTTTCCACCGCCGTCGCCTAGCGCTTTCGGCGCAGGCGAAGGCTCAGCGGTTGGCGTTGCTCCACGGCGCGATGCGCCGTCCCGCCCATTTCAGCAAGGTCGTCAGCGATACGCCGAGCACCATCAGGACGATCACCGGGACGA
>JAQSCR010000624.1 GCA_029945495.1 Pseudolabrys sp.
GCGCGCACGGTGTCGCGCAGCGCCGTCAGGATCTCGGGATCGGCCAAAGTGTCCTGGGCTAGGCTCATGATGGGGGTCTCGCGCGAATCCGTGGCAAGCCTCGATCGGCCCGCTTCTGATCCACAGCTTAGCGTCATCGGGAGGGATCGCGACCCCATGTCGGCCAAAGCCGGGGGCTTCTCCAAAAAATGATGCAGTGCGTCATTGCGCCCTCTTGAACGGCGCGCGGGGAAGCTTAGGTAATCGTCTGTGAGACGCGCTGAGCGCGTCTCTGCCCTTCCTGGGCGTTTCCTCCCTAATGACTGGCCCGGCCGCAAGGTCGGGCCTTCTTTTTTGGGCCAAAGCCATGCGACCATCGGCGCGGCGTCGACTCCCTGTCAGGGAGTCGGGGCCCCGGAGGGGTGTTTTTACATTGTTGTTTTCGTGGGGGAAGGTGGTGGGCGCAGTAGGATTCGAACCTACGACCCGCTGATTAAGAGTCAGCTGCTCTACCAACTGAGCTATGCGCCCGGATTGCCTGTCGCGGGGAGTACCGCACGGCGACGTGTCCCTTAGCAAAGGGTTTCCGGGCTGTCCAGCCGCGCGCGCCCGTCCCGGCGCGATCATACAGAGTGATGTTTTGGCGATGTTTTAAGCGCGAAAAACAAAGCCGCCGGGGTGCTCCCGGCGGCCTCTCAGGCGGCGGCGCGACGGCAAGGGAACGCCGCGCTGCCACCCACTTCTCGTCTGCCGGGCCTATTGCGGCTGCCCAGCGGGGCCGTCCGGGCCCATCATGCCGCGTTCCGCGCCGCGCGGGCCGTGGTGACGGCCGCCGGGGCCGCCATGCCGACCGCGCCAGCCGCCCTGTTCCGGCCCGCCGAGCTTGGCGAGCACCATGAGGCGGTGCTTCTGGCCATCGTCGAGGCTCTTGTAGAGCGGGCCAGCCGCGTCGGCGAGCTTCTTGAGCGCAGTGCCCTGCTGCGTCATCGCGTCGGCGCGCAGGGTGAGACGCTCGATCGGGTCGACCGGCTTGTCGGCGCTGGCGCGCGCGGCAAAACGTTCGGAGCGTTGCTTGGCCATATCGCGCAGCGCGGCTTCCACCGCCGGCCAGTTCTTTTCCTGCTCAGGCGTGAGCCTCAAGCCGGCATGAACGGCGGCAATCCGCGCATCGCCGAACGCGGCCACGTCCGCAGCGCTCGGGCGCCACGCCGGTCCGCGGTCGCGTCCGGCCGGACCCTGTTGCGCATAGGCCAGGGTCGTTCCGGCAATCGCCAGCGCAGTGGTGCCGGCGAGAATTGTCTTCAACAAAGTGGATCGCATGGAATTCCTCCAAAGGCATTTCTGATGCCACTGATAATGGAATGCCGCCTTGCCTTATCAAGTTACAGTTTGGATAGAGATTACGGCGCTGCAATCTTCATTTACATTTGTTCATCGGGCGCAAAAAAAAGCGGCGCCATGCGCCGCTTTCCCCCGACGGTATCAGCATCCGTTAATGCAACGCTGCCATCACGACTGGTCCCAAACCCATCTCTTGCGCCAGTCCGCCCGCAGCCCGCATCTGCTCTTGATCGAGCTTGGCGATGAGCGGGCGCGCGGCAACCGCCAGCCGTTCAACAGCGGCACTGTTGAGCACGATAGCCACCATCCGGCGGCCGATCCGCCGCACAAAGCCGGCCGGTTCGACTTGCGCCTGCTGGCGGGCAATGTCCCGCAGCGCCGCTTCGACCGGCGGCCAATAGGGCTCCTGCTCCGATGTCAGCCTAAGCACGCTCTTGATACGCCCGACGTCGATTGAAGTTGCCGGCGATTGATCGGACGCGGTGCTGGCGACGTCGCTGGCGTATGCCGCCGGGACAGTCGACAAAAAGCCGCTGATCGCGAGCGCAATTACGCCCGCGCATAATGTTCGCTTCATTGTGCGAGTTCCCAAAAAAATCATGAGTGAGTTTCTGGAGAGTAGCTGGGCTGAAATTCGGTCCCTCGTGCGTGCGAATTGCGGACGAATTGTGATTTCTGTGGTTCTTGCGGAGCGGGATACCGACCCGCCATAAAAAATGCCGCGCCTCTTGCGAGACGCGGCACTTTTAATCGCGCGGAACGGAGCGTCAGCCGACGTCGGTCGAATGAATCCGGTTCTCGACACCCGGTTCCTTGCCGCGCTTGCTGGTGAGCTTGTTGAGCGCCCCCAGATAAGCCTTCGCCGACGCCACCAGCGTATCGGGATCGGCGCCCTTGGCGGTATAGGCGCGGCCGTTCTCCGACAGCCGCACCGATACTTCCGCCTGCGCGTCGGTGCCTTCGGTCACCGCATGGACCTGGTACAGCTCGAGTTTGGCCTCATGCGGCACCAGCGCGCGGATCGCGTTGAAGATGGCGTCGACCGGGCCGTTGCCGGTCGATTGCGTGGTGATGTGCCGGCCCTCGATGTCGAGCGTCAGCGTCGCCGATTGCGGGCCCATGGTGCCGGCGATCACGGTCAAGGAAATGATTTTGATGCGGTCATGCGCGGTGGCGATTTCCTCGTCGACCAGCGCCTCGATGTCCTCGTCATAGATCTGCTTCTTCTTGTCGGCCAGCGCCTTGAAACGCACGAAGGCGTCTTCCAGCTGATTGGCGGCCAGATGATAGCCGAGTTCTTCCAGCTTGTGCTCGAAGGCGTGGCGCCCCGAATGCTTGCCCATGACCAGCGAGGTCTGTTTCACGCCGACGGTTTCCGGCGTCATGATCTCGTAGGTCTGCGCGTTCTTCAGCATGCCGTCCTGATGGATGCCGCTCTCATGCGCGAAGGCATTCCGCCCGACGATCGCCTTGTTGTACTGCACCGGGAACGACGTCACCGCCGACACCAGCTTCGAGGCGCGCGTCAGCATCGCCGGCTTGATGCCGGTCCAGTACGGCATCACGTCATTGCGAACCTGCATCGCCATGACGACTTCTTCGAGCGCGGTATTGCCGGCCCGTTCGCCGATGCCATTGATCGTGCATTCGATCTGGCGCGCGCCGCCGGCGATGCCGGCCAGCGAGTTGGCCACCGCCATGCCGAGATCGTCATGGCAGTGCACCGAGAAAACCGCCTTGTCCGAGTTCGGCACGCGCTCGCGCACCATCTTGAACAGCGCCATGTATTCTTCCGGCACCGTGTAGCCGACGGTATCGGGGATATTGATGGTGGTGGCGCCGGCATTGATCGCGGCCTCGACGCAACGGCACAGGAAGTCGTGCTCGGTGCGGGTGCCGTCCTCGGCCGACCATTCGACGTCGTCGGTATGGCTACGCGCGCGGGTGACTTGGCTGATCACCATTTCGTAGACCTCGTGAGGCTCCTTCTGAAGCTTCCACTTCATGTGCACCGGCGACGTCGACAGGAAGGTGTGGATGCGGCGGCGCTTGGCCGGCTTGATCGCCTCGGCGCAGCGGTCGATGTCCTTCGGCGAGGCGCGCGACAGGCCGCAGATCACCGAATTCTTGGCGCGGCGGGCGATTTCGTTGACAGCGGCGAAGTCACCGTCCGAGGCGATCGGAAAGCCGGCCTCGATGACGTCGACGCCCATATCGTCGAGCAACTCGGCGACTTCGAGCTTCTCTTCATGCGTCATGGTGGCGCCGGGGCACTGCTCGCCGTCGCGCAAGGTCGTATCGAAGATGATGACGCGGTCCTTATCGGACTGGGTCTGGGTAGCCATGGGAATGATCCTTCTCGTCAAATGCGCCGCCTGGGGGCGCTTTAAGGGATGCTGTCTCTTGCCGCTTGTCCCCCGAGTGCCCAGGCGCGCATGCGCCCAGCCGGCTCTCAGGGGCGGGTAAGGAGAAGGAGCGTGCCCAGAATGAGGGTCGCCATAGGCGCGCCAATGGGACCGGCCTTGGTGGCCGCCCGTTCGATCGTGCAGTTGGTCTGCAGCATCGACATTGGCGAAAACAACCCTCGTTTCGACTGCCAGGATGGCGGACTAAGGTGAAGTCCGCGTTAAGCCCGAGCCGATGCCCCCGCTTCTAGCGGAAACCGCCTCCCGAAATCAAGCGCGGCGATAGGTCAGCATTGCTGTCCAGTCGAACCGGCTTCACCGGTTGGCCTCCAGCGCTTTCTTGGCCGCCAGAAGTTCTTTCAGCGCCGCGCCCTCAACCTTCGGATAGGCAAGGTCGAGCCCTTCCATGGCCTTCGCCACCGCGCCGGCAACCACCAGCCGGGTGAACCATTTGTTGTCGGCCGGCACCACATGCCAGGGCGCCTCCTCGCGGCTGGTCTCGCGGATCAGCTCCTCATAGGCCGCCATGTATTTCGGCCACAGCGCCCGCTCGGCCACATCTCCCATGGAAAACTTCCAGCGCTTGCCGGGCTCGTCGATGCGCGCAAGGAAGCGCTTGCGCTGCTCTTCGCGCGAGACATTGAGAAAGAATTTCAGAACCAGCGTGCCGTTGCGCGCCAGATGCCGCTCGAAGGCACGGATGTCGTCGAATCGACGCAGCCAGATCTTCTTAGCCGCAACCGCAGCGGGCAGCCGCTGCCGCGCCAGATATTCCTGGTGCACGCGCACGGTCAGCACTTCCTCATAATGTGAGCGATTGAAGATGCCGATGCGGCCGCGCTCGGGCAACGCCTTGCCAATCCGCCAGAGGAAATCGTGATCGAGCTCCTCCTCGCTCGGCGCCTTGAACGAATGCACCTGCACGCCCTGCGGATTGACGCCGCTCATCACATGCTTGATGACGCCGTCCTTGCCGGCGGCGTCCATCGCCTGAAAGACGAGCAGCACCGACCATTTATTGTTGGCGTAGAGTTTCTCCTGCAATTCGGACAATCGCGCGACGCCTTCGGCCAGCATCGTTTTGGCCTCGGCCTTGTCCATCGACAGGCCATAGCATTCGGCGGGATCATAGTCGGCAAGGCGAAACTTGGTCGGCCGGTCGATGCGAAATTGCTTGGCGATCTTTTCGAGCTTCATGGGCGGCCTCTTTCTCTTCCATTCTAGCCGCCGCCGAAGCGATGCGCCAGAAAGGCTTTGACGAAGCCGCGCATCGCCGGATCGAAATCGGCCGGGCCGCGCACGATCCGAATATCGGCGAGCTCCGGCTGCGGCTCGGCCGCCAGCGTTTTCAGAATGCGCGTCCGCAACGCTTCCGCCGAGAGATCCGACCGCAATACCTTCGTGGCGCAGATCAGGCCACCCTCGAAGACAACGCTCCAGCCTGGCTCTTCCGTGAGTTCCGCCGCATCGAGGCCGGTCTCCTCGTGCAACTCGCGCTTTACGCTGAAGTCGAAGTCGACCTTGCCGCCATTGACGTCGCTCGGATCGGGCGTGCCGCACGGGAAATAAATCTGCCCGGCGTTGAAGGTGTGCGGCCCCATCAGGCCCAGCAGATAGGCGCCGTCGGCCGCCAATATCGCGGCGGCGGCAAAACAATCGAAAATGCCCGCGGGCGGCCGTCCCCAGCGTTGCCAGGCAACAAAGCTGGCATAGTCGGTTTCCAGGAAGTGCCCGCGCAGGATGCCGCCATCCAAAGTATAGCGGTGCATCAACAGGACGCGGCCATTAAACAGCGCTGGCTTCTCGCGGCGCATCTGCGCGAACAGTGCATCGATTTGCGCGCGGCGCTCGACCGCGAAATTCCAGGCCTTGGCCTCGATACGCATGTCCACCTGGTCGACATGCAGCACGGTCGGTGCGGCGGCGTCGCTCATACTTCGATCACGCCTTCGGTGACGACGACTGCATCGCCGCCGATCGACGCCGCCGTCAAGGCGCCTTGCGCAATCGTCAGTGACAGATTCATCAGGCTCGGCCGGCCCATTTCGTAGCCCTGTTCGATCACCAGACGATGCTCGCCGTCGCCCGGTTTGCGATGCGCGGCATGCAGCCCGGCGAAAGCCGCCACCGCGCTGCCAGTTGCCGGATCTTCGGCAATGCCGCGGCTGGGGGCGAACATGCGCGCGTGGAGATGGTGGTTGGGCTCCGCGGTCTCGGCGCTGATGACAAAGACCATGGCCGGGCCGCCGATGCCGAAGACTTTCTCGAACGTCGCGGGTTCCGGCCTGGCGCGGGCGACCGCGGCGAGCGAACGCACCGGCACGAACGTAAAGGCGACGCCAGCTGACCAGCGCGCCGGCGGATAGTCGCCGCCGATATCGCTCGCCGACAGGCCAAGCGCGCGCGTCATCGCCGCCACGTCCGGCACATCGCCGACATCGGCCGGCAGCCGCGGCAGCTTAAATTCGCCCTCGCCGCTATCGGCGTCATAAGCCTGCGCCATGCACGACACCGGCCCGATATTTTCCTCCAGCACGAAGCTCTGCTGCCCTGCCCCGCCGGCGAGACGCGCTAGGCCGACCGCGGCGCCGACCGTCGGGTGGCCGGCGAACGGCAACTCGGACGTTGGCGTGAAAATGCGCAGCCGCGCTCTATGCGCGCCGTTCTCCGGCGGCAGCACGAAGACGGTTTCCGGATGGCTGAATTCGCGGGCGATTATCTGCATCGCCGCGGTGTCGAGATCTTGCGCGTCCAGCACCATCGCCAGCGGATTGCCAGAAAAACGCGTGCGCGTGAACACATCGAGCGTCATGAATTTTCTGCGCATCTACAGCACCCTTTCCGGAGAATCCGGTCCGTCCAATCGTTCGGCCTCAAACACGCGGCCCGGATTGACGATCTGATCCTGCGCCAGCACCACCTGGATTTCGCTGGCCGCGGCCTCGGCGGTCTTTTCCAGCACGCCGAAGATCGCCGAGCCGGCGCGCGCCAGCGCCTCGCCGATTTTTCCGAGCCGCAGATAGTGCGCAAAAAACAGCGCGGCGATGGCGTCGCCCGCGCCGTTCGCCACCAGATCGAGCCGGGGCGTACGCAGGCGGAACAGGCCGCTGTCGTCGGACGCCAGCATGTCGATCTCGCCCTCCGGCGTTTCGTTGGTGTGCAGCGAGGTCACCAACACGGCGCGCGGCCCCAGATCGTGCACCGCCTTGATGGCGTCGCGCGCCGCGGCCAAAGTCGCCGAGCCGCGCCCGGACAGATAATCCAACTCAAATTGGTTCGGCGTCACGATATCGGCGAGCGGCATCGCCTTGGTCTTGATGAATTCCGGGATGCCTTGGCGCACGAAGACGCCCTTGCCGACGTCGCCGATCACCGGATCGCAACAATAGCGGGCCGACGGATTGGCGCGCTTGACCGTCTCGACGCAGTCGAGAATGGCGGCACCGATGTCGGCGCCGCCCATATAGCCCGACAGGATGCCGTCGCATTCGCTTAAGACCCCGCGCGCCTCGATGCC
>JAQSCR010000625.1 GCA_029945495.1 Pseudolabrys sp.
CGCTGACGCCGATCCAGGTGCTGCTCAACAATCTGCTGTATGACTTGAGCGAGGTCGGCATTCCCTATGACACCGTCGAGCCCAACGCCATCCGCCGGCCGCACGGCCTCGACATGTCGGATCTATTGCGCTTCACGCTGATCATGGGGCCGTTGTCGTCACTGTTCGATATCGCCGCGTTCCTCATTCTGCTGCACGGCTTTGCCGCCACGCCGGAAGTTTTCCGCACCGCCTGGTTTCTCGAATCGATGGCGACGCAAATCCTCGTCATCTTTCTCATCCGCAGCACCTTGCCGCTGTGGAAGAGCCGTCCGCACCGCTTCCTGGTGTTGACCTCGCTGGGCGCGCTGGCGCTCGCTTTCGTCCTCGCGCTGACGCCGCTCGGCGCGCCGTTCGGCTTCGTGCTGCCGCCGCCTGCGGTGCTGATGGCGATGACCGCGCTGGTCGCCTTCTATCTGCTGGCGGCGGAGCTCGCCAAGCACACCGCCATGCGCCTCCACCGGCGCCGCGCCTGAGACACCCGGCTTGCCGCCGCCCGCGCGCAATGGTTTGCTGCGGCCAACAAGACGACGCCATTCAAGGTGACGGTTTTCCAGGGAGGAAATTTCGATGCGGCGCTTGGCAGGCTATGGCTTTTTGATTGCGGCTTTGACGGCCGGCGCGCTGCCGGCGCAGGCGCAGGGCTATCCCTCGCGGCCGATTCATGTGCTGACCACCTCGAGCGCCGGCGGCTTGAGCGACATCTTCATGCGCGTGCTCGGCGAGGAATTGCACAAGAACCTCGGCCAGCCGATCATCATCGAGAACCGCCCCGGCGGCCTCGGCAATATCGGCGCGCGCGCCTGCACCGAAGCGCAGCCGGACGGCTATACCATCTGCATCATCAATGCCGACCCGATGGTCTACAACCAGTTCCTGTTCAAGAAGCTGCCGTTCGATCCGGAAAAACTCAGCCCCATCGTCAACCTGTTTCATCTCATCCAGGTGCTGGTGGTGAATTCCGATCTCAAGGTGAAATCGGTCGACGAACTGATCGCGCTGTCCAAGGCCAAGCCCGGGACGCTGAACTATCTGACCGCGGCGCTGCCGCTCGCCGTCTACATGGACTATCTCACGCGCGAAAAAGGCGCCGACTGGGTGCGCGTGCCGTTCAAGGGCGGCGGCGAGGCGACCAACGCGATTCTTTCTGGCTCCACACCAATAGGTCTGATCGGTCTCGGCAATGTGCTGGCGCAGATCAATGCCGGCAAGATGACGCCACTGGCGCTCGTCAACAACATCCACTCGACGCAGTTGCCCAACGTGCCGACGCTCGCCGACCTCGGTTATAGAGGCGCGCCGTCGCGCACCTGGTACGGATTGTTCGCGCCGCAGGGCACGCCGCCGGCGATCATCGACAAGCTCAATGCCGAGGTGACGCGCGTCGTCAACGACAAGGCGTTCCAGGAAAAATTCATCATCAGCCGCAGCATGGTGCCGGCGCTCAACACGCCGGCGCAGTTCGCCGCCGACATCAAGGCCGACCGCGAAGTGGCAAAGCAGGTGGTGAAGGAAAGCGGCGTCGAGCCGCAGTAGCCGGTGAGCCGTCATGGCGATGACGACGGCTATACCTCGTTCAATATCTCCGCCAGCCGTTCCGGCATGTCGATCATCACGTCATGGCCGCACGGCACCTCATAGGTGCGCCAGCCTTCGGCCTTGGCGCGTGCATGCGCCGCCTCGAACGACACATTGGGATAGCCCGACGCGCGAATGTAAGTCTTCCTGGCGATCTTTTCGCGCGCGCCGGTGAGCTTGAGTTTCTCGGTCATGGTGCCGATCGGCTGCGGCCCGGCCAGGGAATCCACCCAAGGTCGGTCGTTCTCGTTGACGTTGAACGCCGCCGCGTTGCGCACCGGGACGATAGTCTCGCCGCGCGCTGCGGCGGCGAGGATGATGTCCTTCACCGCCGGTTGCACCAGATCGACGGTGGCGTCGCCGTCGTCGGGAATGAAGGCATCGAGAAAAACAATCGAGGCGATCTTGTCGGGCACGACTTCGGCGACGCCGGAGACGACGCAGCCGCCATAGGAATGGCCGACCAGCACGATGCCGGAGAGCCGCTCGTAGTGGATCAGGTTGACGACGTCCTTGATGTGCAGCGACGCGTTGACGTTCGCGCCGATGAGGTGGCTGCGCTCGCCCAGCCCGGTCAAAGTCGGCGTGAAGACGACGTGGCCCTGCCGGCGCAACAGTTCGGCGAGCCGCACCCAGCCCCAGCCGCCGTGCCAGGCGCCATGCACGAGAACGAAGGTTTTTTGGCTCATGGCGCTTCCCACCCGATCCTGAAATTTTTGTGCCGCCGGTGAAGCTTAGCACCTGCTGCGGCGGCGGAATCCTTGCCCGCCCCCCTGTGACTTGCGGGGAAAACACCCCAAATAACAGCTTCAGACCGCTGCCCCGGGTTAAGCCTCAGCCACGCCGCCTTCGCCGGCCTATGATGGCTCACCCGATTCGCAAAAACCGCTGCCGGGCGCTCCATTGCGCCAAAGCCGATCCGCGCCAAGGACTTGAATGCGCTTCACGCCGCAATTTCTCGATGAACTGAAAGCCCGGCTGCCGGTCTCGGAAGTCGTCGGCAAGCGCGTCAAGCTCATCCGCTCGGGCCGCGAGTTCAAGGGCCTGTCGCCGTTCAACAAAGAGAAAACGCCTTCCTTCTTCGTCAACGATCAGAAGGAAGCCTGGTTCGATTTCTCCTCCGGCAAGAACGGCTCGATCTTCGATTTCATCATGCTGACCGAGGGCGTCACGTTTCCGGAGGCGGTCGAGCGGCTGGCGCAGATGGCCGGCGTCGCGCTGCCGAAAGTGTCGCAGGAAGACCAGCAGCGCGATGCGCGCGCTAAGAGCCTGTACGATGTCATGGATCTGGCGGCGAAGTTCTTCGAGACCACGCTCGCCGGCCGCGCCGGCGCCAAGGCGCGCGGCTATCTCGCCGACCGCGGTCTCGATGCCAAGACGCAACTGCAATTCCGCCTCGGCTTTGCGCCGGGTGAACGCTTCGCGCTGAAGGAGCATCTCGGCTCGCACGGCATTCCGGTCGGCGACATGATCGAGGCCGGCCTGCTGATCTCCGGCGACGACATCCCGGTGCCGTTCGACCGTTTCCGCGACCGCGTGATGTTTCCGATCACCGATATTCGCGGCCGCGTCATCGCCTTCGGCGGCCGCGCCATGGAGAAGGACGTCGCCGCGAAATATCTCAATTCGCCGGAGACGCCGCTCTTTCACAAGGGCCACACGCTCTACAACATCGCCACCGCGCGTCAGGCCGTTCACGACGCAGGCAAGTCTACGCAGCCTGCGCAAAATAAAGACGGCGCCAAAACCGGCGTCCAGGTGATCGCGGTCGAAGGCTATGTCGACGTCATCGCCATGGTCACCGCCGGCTTCCCGGCCAGCGTCGCGCCGCTCGGCACGGCGCTGACCGAAGATCAACTCGCGTTGCTGTGGAAGCTGGCCGACGAGCCAGTGCTGTGCTTCGACGGCGACAAGGCCGGCGTGCGCGCCGCTTATCGCGCCATGGATCTGGCGCTGCCGCGATTGAAGCCCGGCAAGAGCCTGAAATTCGCGCTTCTGCCGGAAGGCCAGGACCCCGACGATTTGCTGCGCTCGGCCGGCCGCGAGGCGGTCGCCGACGTCATCAATGCCGCCCGTCCGCTCGGCCAGATGCTGTGGGGCCGCGAGACCGAAGGCCACTCCTTCGACACGCCGGAGCGGCGCGCCGCGCTGGAGGCGCGCGTCAACGAGGTCACCGCCTCGATTGCCGATGAATCGGTGCGCAAATATTACCGGCAGGATTTCAACGACCGGCTGCGCCAGTTCTTTGCGCCTGCCTCCGGGGCACGCAACTTCCCGCCGCGCGGGCCGGGTGGCGCCCCCGGCAACTGGCGCGACCGCCAGGGCATCGCGGGAACCGGGCCGCAGCGCTTCGGCGCCAAGCGCCCGGAAGTCGGCTCCCGCAACACGCCCTATGTCGTCGTTTCCCAGCAGATGGCGGCGAGCCCACTGCACCGCGGCTTTCGCACCTCGGTGCCGACCCGCGAGGCGCTCATTCTCCAGGCAGCGCTCAACTACCCGTGGCTGCTGCACGACCATCTCGAGGAGTTGGCCTCGCTCGAGTTCCGTCATGCCGGCGCCGAGCAGCTCAAAGCCGCCCTGATCGACGTCGCCGCCCATTCCTCCGACCACGCCGCCGGCCTCGACCCGGAAACGCTGCGTGCCGAGCTGAAAAGCCGCAACCTGACGGAGGTGATGGACCGCATATCCGCCTCGATCACCACCCAGTCGGTCTGGGGGGCGCGGCCGGATGCGGCGCCGGAGGACGTTTTGATCACCTGGCAGCAGCTCGTCGCCTTGCATCGCCAGTGGCATTCACTAACTAAGGAGCTCAAGGACGCCGAGCAGGCTCTCGGCCAGGACGCCAGCGAAACCAACTATTTGCGGCTGCGAGACGTCAAAGACCGCCTGTCCCAGATGGACGGCACCGAGGCGCTGATCGAGGGTTTTGGCGCCTCGTCCGGCCGGGGTGCGCGGAGTCTTTAAAATCGAGGTTTTTGGACCGCCTAAACACTTGACCGTAGCCGTATCAAGCTGCACGGACAGGGGCTCGGGCGGGGGCCCAGCAAAGCGACCGGTAAGCGTGGAATTCAGGTCTTTCGCGCTGGCCTTTTTGACAGGGTTAATCGAGGCTTAAGCGGGCCTCGACGACACTGACGGCCTGATTCGGGGCGGCGCCACACCGGCGCGGCCCTTTTTGGCCATGCGCTCAAGCGAATTGGGGCGCGGCGGAGTTTAGGCGCGGCAACGCGGAAAGAGTGCGACATGGCTGGGAAGGTCCAGGAGAAGCAAATGGCGGCGAAGGCGAAGGCCACCCAATCTAGGGATCTTGCCAAGGGCGAAGAAGCTCCCGAAAAGGAAGCCGAAGGCGCGCCCGACACGCCGTTGCCGCTGCTCGACCTCTCCGACGCCGCCGTCAAGAAGATGATCAAGGCCGCCAAGAAGCGCGGCTATGTCACCTATGAACAGCTCAACGCCGTGATGCCGTCGGAGGAGGTCAACTCCGAGCAGATCGAAGACACGCTCGCCATGCTGTCCGAAATGGGCATCAACGTGGTCGAGACCGAGGACGCCGACGGCGAAGACGGCGAGGCCGAGAAGGCCACCGACGAGACCGACGACGACGATGACGACGACACCGGCCGCGAAGTGGTCGAGGCCAAGTCGAAGTCGCTGGCCACCGTCGAAAAGAAAGAGCCGTCCGAGCGCACCGACGATCCGGTGCGCATGTATCTGCGCGAGATGGGTTCGGTCGAATTGCTGTCGCGCGAGGGCGAAATCGCCATCGCCAAGCGCATCGAAGCCGGCCGCGAAGCGATGATCTCCGGCCTGTGCGAAAGCCCGCTGACCTTCCAGGCCATCATCATCTGGCGCGACGAATTGAACGAAGGCAAAGTCTTCCTGCGCGACATCATCGATCTGGAAGCGACCTACGCCGGTCCCGACGCCAAGCAGATGCAGACGCCGCTGGGTCCCGACGGCAAGCCCATGAACAACGGGATGAATGGTGGAATCAATGGCGCCGCGCCGGTTCCCGGCGCGCCGCATCTGCAAGTCGTGCAGCCGGCCGCGGCGCCGACCGCGCCCGCGGCGCCCGGCGACGACGTCGCTGAAAAGGATCCGGCCGAGTCCGCCGCCGAAGGCGACTACGACGAAGACGACATGGAAGGCTCGCTGTCGCTGGCCGCGATCGAGGCCGAGCTGAAGCCGAAAGTCGTCGAGACCTTCGACAACATCGCCGACTCATTCAAGCGCCTGCGCCGTCTGCAGGAGCAGGACATCGAGTTCCGGCTGAAGAACACGTCGCTCTCGCCGGCGCAGGAGCGCAAGTACAAGAAGCTCAAGGACGAGATCATCACCGAGGTGAAGTCGCTGCGGCTCAATCAGGCGCGTATCGATTCGCTGGTCGAGCAGCTGTATTCGATCAACAAGAGCCTGGTGTCGAACGAAGGCCGCCTGATGCGGCTCGCCGAAAGCTACGGCGTCTCGCGCGACGATTTCCTGAAAAACTACATGGGCTCGGAGCTCGATCCGCGCTGGCTCAACCGCATCTCGAAGCTCTCGGCCAAAGGCTGGAAGGGTCTGGTCGCCAAGGAAAAAGACAAAATCAAGGACATCCGCTCGCTGGTGCATGACCTTGCCGCGCAGACCGGCGTCGAGATCGCCGAGTTCCGCAAGATCGTGCAGATGGTGCAGAAGGGCGAGCGCGAAGCGCGCCAGGCCAAGAAGGAAATGGTCGAGGCCAATTTGCGCCTCGTCATCTCCATCGCCAAGAAATACACCAACCGCGGCCTGCAGTTCCTGGACCTGATCCAGGAAGGCAATATCGGCCTGATGAAGGCGGTCGATAAGTTCGAGTATCGCCGCGGCTACAAGTTCTCGACCTATGCGACCTGGTGGATCAGGCAGGCGATCACGCGCTCTATTGCCGATCAGGCGCGCACAATTCGAATCCCTGTGCACATGATCGAGACGATCAACAAGATCGTGCGCACCTCGCGTCAGATGCTCAACGAGATCGGCCGCGAGCCGACGCCCGAGGAGCTCGCCGAAAAGCTCGGCATGCCGCTGGAGAAGGTGCGCAAGGTTCTCAAAATCGCCAAGGAGCCGCTGTCGCTGGAGACGCCCATCGGCGACGAGGAAGACTCGCATCTCGGAGATTTCATCGAGGACAAGAACGCGATCCTGCCGATCGATGCGGCGATCCAGTCGAACCTGCGTGAGACGACGACGCGCGTGCTCGCCTCGCTCACCCCGCGCGAGGAGCGCGTGCTGCGCATGCGCTTCGGCATCGGCATGAACACCGACCACACGCTGGAAGAAGTCGGCCAGCAGTTCTCGGTCACCCGCGAGCGCATCCGGCAGATCGAGGCCAAGGCGCTGCGCAAGCTGAAGCACCCCAGCCGGTCGCGCATGCTGCGGAGCTTCCTCGACCAGGGATGATCTCCGAACAGGCCGCCGACCGCGTCATCCACGCGCTCGGCATCGGCCTGGGAACGATCGGCGCCATCGCCCTCGTTTGGGTGGCGGCGATCGACGGTCAGCCGGGCGTTCTGGGCCCTGTCCTGATCTATGCCGCGGGCCTGCTGGCCATGCTGGGCTGCTCGGCGGCCT
>JAQSCR010000626.1 GCA_029945495.1 Pseudolabrys sp.
AGGGCGCTGTCATGAGGCGTCAGGATGGTGGAGCAGGGCGCGGCGCCCGCGGGCGTGGAGGTACGCACTCCATGCGCTCGGGCGGTGCCGGTCCCCGCCCGGAGGCACTAGGACCTCCTGCGAGGAGCTCGCTGATGGTGCGAAGCCATTGGCTTTACCGGGGCAAAAGAGGCTCGGTGCCCAAAAGGGCCGAGGCTCGGCCGTCCCGGGAGGTCAACAGCCGCCAGAAGCGCGGCCCGGCTGCTGGAAGACGCCGCCGTGGCGCGCCGAGAGGCGCGGCACTCTGGTGACAGAGTGCACACACGAAAAAGGTAGCGCCGCTTGGCGCGCCACACCCTCGATATCGCATGTCGGGTTTACCCGATATGCGCAAATAAAAGTCGAGGGACTAAGGAAAGAGGGGCGTACCCGGCGCCTTCACAAACAATACTGGCGGCGGAGCGTTGGCTGTTTGACAATTTGAATCGAAAGCCAGCGTATTGCTTGCGGCGATTGAGGGAACCGTTGTGCGCCGATGCGCGTTTTCAGCGCATAGGAAAACGAAACATGGGTAAACCGCGCATCATCGTCACCTGTCCGCAGACCGGCGTCGCGGTCATCACCACCATTGCCTACGAGGACATCGCCGGACCGAACAAGAAGCGCATGTTCTTCGCCTGCGCCTGCGGCGAGACTCACAGACTGCTGTTTGCTGGCCGGCATGGCGACCGGCGCGATCCATCGTTCTTGCCGCCAACATCGCCGCGCGACAATCACCGCGCTTCGTGAGAGGCGAAGCGATCACACATGCTGGCCGCCATTGATGTGGATCTCGGCGCCGTTCACGTAAGAGCTCATCTCCGTGCACAGCACATAGATGATCTTGGCCACTTCGTCGGGCGTGCCGAGACGCTGCATCGGAATCTGCTCGACAATCTTCTCGGTGCCCGGCGACAGGATAGCGGTGTCGATTTCGCCCGGCGCAATCGCATTGACGCGAATGCCGAGGCGGCCGAAGTCGCTCGCCATCTCTCGCGTCAGCGACGCAAGCGCCGCTTTCGACGTGGCGTAAGCCGCACCCGCGAACGGATGCACGCGCGAGCCGGCAATCGAGGTGACGTTCACCACCGAGCCCTTGGCGGTCTTCAGTTCGTCGACCAGCCCGCGCGCCAGCATGATCGGCGCGAAGAAGTTCACCGCGAACACGCGCTGCCAGGTGCCGATATCGGTATCGAGCGAGCCAAGACGCTTGCCGCCCTCGGCCTTGGGCGAGATCGCCGCGTTGTTGACCAGCGCATGCAGTTCGCCGTTGTCGAGCCGGCGCTTGATTTCGGCGATCGCCTCGGTGGTGTTGCCTTCATCCGACAGATCGACCTGGATGTGATCCTCGGGGCCGGCATCCCACGGGCAGTTTTCCGGGAACGGATGGCGCGAGCAGGTGATGACGCGCCAGCCGGCGGCGGAAAAGCGTTTCACCGTGGCGTGGCCGATGCCGCGGCTGGCGCCGGTCAGGAGCAAAGTGCGGCGCGGCTGGTTGGATGGCGGGTTGGGCATTCAATTCCTTATTTTCATTTAGACCCGTCATCCTGAGGTGCGAGCGAAGCGAGCCTCGAAGGATGACAGACGGGTAGTTTATCTCACGGATAAAGCCGCGTCTTGCTCCAGGCTTCGCCTGCGGCCGCGCGCTTGAACACGATGCGGTCGTGCAGGCGGAACGGCCGGTCGTGCCAGAATTCGATCTGATCGGGCACGATGCGATAGCCCGACCAGTTCGGCGGCCGCGGCACATTGCCAATGGCGTATTTGGCGGCGTTGATCGCCACCGCTTTCTCGAACGCCATCCGGCTTTCCAGCGGCTGCGATTGCTTGGAGGCCCAGGCGCCGATCTGCGCCTGCTTCGGCCGCGTGGCGAAATAGGCGTCGGCTTCTTCAGTCGTCACGTTCTCGACGTGGCCGCGCACGCGCACCTGCCGGTTCAACGATTTCCAGTGGAACACCAAAGCGGCCTTGGCCGAGGCGGCCAGTTCCTGGCCTTTCTGGCTGCCCATGTTGGTGTAGAACACGAAGCCCTGCGCGTCGGCGCCCTTCAGCAGCACCATGCGGGCGTTCGGCATGCCGTCGGCATCGACGGTGGCCAGCGTCATGGCGTTAGGGTCGCGCGGTTCCGAGACGGTGGCGTCGGCCAGCCACGCGGCAAACAGCCTCATTGGCTCGTCGGCCTCGGTGAAATCACCAACCGTTAACCTTCCTGTGCGCTCAATCGGTGTCGTATCGGACATATTGGAGTACCCGCGTGGACGGTCTGAGGACCAGTCGACAGACCCGCCAAAAGTTCCACTGTTCCAGCCTATATAGTGGAAGAGTAGGCGCGCGCCTATGGCGTGGCATGGCCGGCCTGGCGGCCTTGGCGCTGGCCTTGGGCGGCGCTGGCTGCAGCCTGTCGCCGCAGTTCGACAGCGTCTTTGCTTCCGCCAACAACGATACCACCGGTTCGATCGTGCCGCCGCCGGGCGCCGAGAAATCCGACGATCTGCCGCCGGCCGCCGATCTGGTTTACGCGCGGGCGGCGGTCAACGAAGTGCTCAAACGCGGCCGCAAGGATTCCAGCCAGCCCTGGGAAAATCCGGCGACCGGCGCGCGCGGTACGGTGACGCCGATCGCCTCGGCCTATCCGCAGGGCGACCGCACCTGCCACGATTTCCTTGCCAGTTATGTGAAAGGCGCCTCGCAGGCCTGGCTGCAAGGCGAGGCCTGCAAGCCGATCAAGGGCGCGGCCTGGGAAGTCCGCTCGATGAAACCCTGGAAGCGGTCATAATTTCTCGTCATTCCGGGGCGCGCTGAAAGCGCGAACCCGGAATCGAGATGCAACTCCGGTGCTGCTTCTGGATTCCGGGTCCGCTCGCTGTGCTCGCGTCCCGGAATGACGATTTTGCGACGTTGCAAGGCGTCGTTCGGAACCCCACATTACCTTCGATTCGCCGGCATAATGTCGGCGGGCAGGGGCTATCTTCACGGAGAGACGAAGGATGCGCGACCCCTACACCATTCTGGGGGTTTCCAAGGGTGCGAGCGCGGCGGAGATCAAAGCCGCCTACCGCAAGCTTGCCAAGAAACTGCATCCCGACGCCAACAAGCACGACGCCAAGGCGGCCTCGCGCTTTTCCGAGTTGAACGCCGCCTATGAGATCGTCGGCGACGACGACAAGCGCAAGGCGTTCGACCGTGGCGAGATCGATGCCGAGGGCAAGCCACGCTTCCGCGGTTTCGAAGGCGCGCAGCCGGGCGGCGGATTCGGACAGGGTGGAGCGGGGCCGGGCGGCAGCCATTTCGAAAGTTTCAGCTTCGGTGACGACGGTTTCCAGCGTCGTGGCGGTGCTGGCGGTGCCGGCGGCTTCGAGGATCTGCTGCGCGGCATGTTCGGCGGAAGGGCGTCGCCCGGCGGCGGCGCGCGCGGTCACACCAATCAGTTCGAGTCGGAAGATTTCGGCGGGCAAAGTGGGGCTCAAGCCGGCGGCCAGGACTTGCTGGCGGCCTTGACCATCACCTTGCCGGAAGCGGCCAAAGGGGTCACCACGCGCATGTATTTGCCGACCGGCAAAGAGGTCGAGGTGAAAATCCCGGCCGGCATTGCCAGCGGTCAGCAGATCCGCCTCAAGGGGCAGGGCTATGGCAGCCCGTCCGGGCGTGCCGGCGATGCCATCATCGCCATCACGGTCGGGCCGCATCCGGTGTTCAAGGCCGAAGGCGACGATCTGCGCATCGAACTGCCGATCACGCTCTATGAAGCCGTGCTCGGCGGCAAAGTGCGGGTGCCGACGCTCGATGGCGCGGTCGAACTGGCGATCCCGCCGGACACCAATGCCGGCCGTACGTTCCGGCTCAAAGGCAAGGGCCTGCGGATCAAAGGCGGCGTCAAGGGCCAGGCTGGCGATCTGTTTGCTACCGTGCGCGTGGTGCTGCCTGAGAAAGCCGACGACGAGCTGAAGGCGCTGGCGGAAAAGCTGCGCGACGACACGCCCTACGATCCGCGCAAGGATATGGGCTAAAGCGCCTCAGCCCTTCTTCGGTTCGCCCTTGTCGACCTGTTCGTAGACCATCTTGGTCACCGCTTCGAGCCGCTCGCGGTCGGCCGGGCCGCTCACCACATAGCCGATCTTGTCGTCGACCCAGGTGAACGAGGCGAACTGCTCGGCGCTTTTGAAGTGCAGCGCCGTCTCAGGCGCGCCCGCCTTGGCGCAGTAGATGGTGAAGCGTTCGCCTGACGGGCCCTCATACATATAGAACGCGGCAGCACCCGCCGGTCCCGGCAACAGCCGGCCGCCGATCAGCTTCAGCCCCATCGATGACAGGTCGGGAATGTTCAGATCGTAGCCGATCCGCTTCGACAGCCATTGCTTCATATGCGCCAGCTCGCTGCCGGGCACCTCGACCGGGTGACGCACCTCGACCACGTAAAGCTTGTAGGCGTCGAGCGCCTCGGCGGTGAACGTGTCGAGCACGCCCGGCGACGGCGAGGTCGCGGCGCGGGCAAACCAGCCGACGCTGCCGCCGGCGATAAAGGCGACCAGGGCGGCGGCCGCGGCCATTGCCGGCCAGGAGCGGCCGCGGCCGGAGGTGATGTCGTTCTTGATGATCTGCTCGAGCTGCAGGCGTTCCGGCACCGGCTCGTTGACGACAGCGCCATAGCGGGCGCGGATGCTGTCGGCCTGCGCGCGCCAGGCAGCGATCAGAGCGGCCTTGTCGGGATGGGCGGCGAGCCAGGCGCTGACGGCCTCCTTGCGGTCGTCCGGCAATTCGCCGTCGACGAAAGCGTGCAACTCGTCCTCGGTCACGGGCAATTCGCGATCGATCATGGCTTTGCTTTCTCTCTCATTTCACACGGCGGAGCGTCGGGCGTTCGCCGTCCAGAAAACTTTTGATCTGCGCCCGCGCCCGCGCCAGGCGCGACATCACGGTGCCGATCGGTACGCCCTGCACATCGGCGACTTCGCGGTAGCTCAGGCCCTCGAGCACGACCAGCAGCAGCGCGTGACGCTGGTCTTCCACCAGGCTCGCCAGTGCGCGCTCGATATCGCGCGCCCCCGATTCCGGGCTGGAAGCGTCCGGCGCGTCGTTGTCCTCGATCGATGACATCGCCGGCCGCCGTGCCAGCGAACGCAGCCGGTTGCGGTTGAGGTTGGTCAGGATCGTGTACATCCAGCTGCGCACGTCGCCGCCGAGGAACAGGTGCTCCGAACGCAACGCCCGCACCAAAGTGTCCTGCACCAGGTCGTCGGCAATGTCGGCGTCCCGCGTCAGCGCCCTCGCATAGCGGCGCAGCGCCGGGATCGTCAGTTCAACGCTTTGCCGGAACGTGGCCAAAGGCTCTCCTTGGTGAACGTCGTCCGAAGACTTCGGGCCGGTGGGCCAGCCTATCCCAGACTGGCAAAGACTGGCGCCGCCGGAAGCCCTGATGGTTAGGAGAACCCCACGGCCCGGGACATATTCCCGGAAATGAATTGAATTAACGGCTTTTCGGCCCCAGGCTGCCGGTTTGCTTGATGGTCCTGACACCCTATGCCATACGGAGCCGACCGGCTTTCGGCCGGCGATCACGAGGACGGCAATGGCGGAAATCTCAGGTCTGATGCGCGGCAAACGCGGGCTGATCATGGGCGTCGCCAATAACCGCTCGATCGCCTGGGGCATCGCCCGCGCCTGCCGCGACCACGGCGCCGATCTGGCTTTCACCTACCAGGGCGACGCCCTGAAAAAGCGCGTCGAGCCGCTGGCCGAGGAGGTCGACGGGCTGGTGGTCGGCCATTGCGACGTCACCGATCCGGCTTCCCTCGACGCGGTGTTTGCCGCGGTGAAGCAGGCCTGGGGTTCGCTCGATTTTGTCGTTCACGCCATCGCGTTCTCGGACAAGGATCAGCTCGACGGCCGCTATGTCGACACCACGGAAGAAAACTTCACCAAGACCATGCTGATCAGCTGCTATTCGTTCACGGCGATCGCGCAGCGCGCCGAGAAGCTGATGACCAATGGCGGCTCGATGCTGACGCTGACCTATTACGGCGCCGAGAAATGGATGCCGCATTACAACGTCATGGGTCTGGCCAAGTCGGCGCTGGAATCCTCGGTGCGCTATATGGCGGCCGATCTCGGCGTCAAGAATATCCGCGTCAACGCCATCTCGGCGGGCCCGATCAAGACTTTGGCTGCCTCGGGGATAGGCGACTTCCGCTATATCCTGAAGTGGAACGAGTACAACACGCCGCTGCGCCGCAACGTGACGCTGGAAGACGTCGGCAAGGCCGGCGTGTTCTTCCTGTCCGACCTGTCGAGCGGCGTCACCGGCGAAATCCAGCACGTCGATGCCGGCTACCACATCGTCGGCATCAAGCATCCGGACGCGCCGGACTTCACGGTCAAGTAAATCATTATGGGATCGCCGACGGTCTATTACATCCGTCACGGCGAGACCGACTGGAACGTCGCCGGACGGCTGCAGGGCCATCGCGACATTCCGCTCAACGACAAAGGCCGCGGCCAGGCCACCCATTGCGGCGCGGTGCTGCGCGATCTGTTCGCGCGCGAAGGCCGCGATCCGGCAAGCCTCGATTATGTCTCCAGTCCGCTCGGGCGCGCCACCGAGACGATGGAATTGGCGCGCGCCGCGCTCGGCCTGCCGGCGGCGGGTTACATCCTTGAGCCGCAATTGATCGAGCTCGCCTTCGGCGAGTGGGAAGGCTCGACCATCGCGCTGCTGCACCAGAACGATCCGGTGCGCATTTCCCAGCGCGAGCACGACAAATGGCATTTCCAGCCGCCCGGCGGCGAGAGCTATGAGATGGTCGCCGCCCGCATGCGCCTCTGGCACGACGGCCTGACCCGCGACACGGTCGCCGCGGCCCATGGCGGCACCTGCCGCGGGCTGATGGCCTGCCTCGGCATCGCCAAGCCGGCGGCGGCGCCGCTGATCGATATCGATCAGGGCGTCGTTTACGTGTTTCAGGGCGATAAACTGACGCGATACGCCTAAATACCCCGCGATTTGACCCCCGCAAGGCTGCGCGGTACGAAACCCCGCAACCCTTGGACCCCCCATGTCGTTCAACACCTTCGGCCATCTTTTCCGGTTCACCAGCTTCGGCGAAAGCCACGGGGCGGCGATCGGCTGCGTGGTCGATGGCTGCCCGCCGCGCATTCCGCTGTCTGAGGCCGACCTCCAGGTCCACCTCGACAAG
>JAQSCR010000627.1:0-6552 GCA_029945495.1 Pseudolabrys sp.
CCTCCCCGCCACGCGAAGCCGCGTGTGGGGAGGGGAAAAGAAGAAGCCACGGCGTGTGGGTTCTGTTCAGACAATAAAAAATCCCGCTCTGGACATTTGTCCAGGGCGGGATTTTCTTTGGGCCGAAAGTCCGGCGAACGCGAAGCTAAAAACTTACTCGGATTTTTCCGGTTTGGCCGCCTCAGCCGGCTTTGCCTCTGGTTTGGCCTCGGCCTTCGGCTCCGGCTTGGCTTCCGGCTTGGCCTCGGTCTTCACGTCACCCTTCGCGTCGCCCTTGGGCTCGCCTGAGGGCTTGCCACCCGCTGCTTTGCCGTCCTTGCCATCGCCCGGCTTCTTGGCCGCGGGCTTGGCGGCGCTGCGCTTGGTCTTCTTTTCCGGGGCCGCCGGTCCGCTGTCCATCGACTGGACGTATTTGGCGAGGGCCGCCGCCGATTCACGGCTGGCCGTATAGTGCTCGCGCAGGAAGCTCTCCAGCCCGAGGCCGAAAGCGCCGCCGGCTTTGGACAGGCCCTGCGGGCTCTTGTGACAGATGGCGCAATCGGAGGCGAAAATCTGTGCCGGCGTCTTGTTGCTATAGAGGTTTTCCTGAGCGCTGACCGGCACCACCCACAAAAGCGCCAATACGCCCACCGCCTGTCGCATGCCGCGATCCAAAAACTTCATAGCCATCCGTCCTGTTGCCGCTTTAACCGCGCGCCCCTGTGCGACCCGTTCTAGGCCACGAGTCGGCATGTTTGATAGCCCATTATCGCCGGATTGTGACCGTCCCCTTTGAGCGGCCCTTTGCCGCCTTGGCGCACCGCGACGGCAGGATGCCCCCGTCCGGCGCGGCGCCTCCGGCAAAATTGCATGGCCCGCCGCCAATTGTGGCATTGAAGTACCGGCACGAGTTTGGTTGAATATTGCCGCAGAACCCGTTTTTGGTCCGACCCGTTTGTTGGCGATCAAAAGCGACCGCGATGGACCTGCCTATATTGGTTCACGAGTTGATAGATTGATGGAGACGGCCGATGGATCGGTTGCTTCATTTCCTGTTGAAGACTTTTATCCGGCGGGGGACATTTCGCGTAACGACCTCGCGCGGAACAGTTTTCACTTTCGGCGACGGGACTGGCCAGCCGGTATCGGTTCGTTTTGCCTCCCGCGCCGCCGAATGGGGCATCCTCCTCGATCCGGAACTTAAATTCGGCGAGTCTTATATGGACGGCAGCTTCGTGGTCGAGCAAGGCTCGATCGCCGACGTGCTGGCCATCTGCCTCGGGCAAAAAACCGAAGTGCCGCATTGGGCCCGGCTGCAGGGCTTCCTGCGCTTCCTTTACCGCCGCTTCGAGCAGTTCAATCCGCGGACACGGTCGCGCCGCAACGTCGCGCACCATTACGATCTCGACGGACGGCTGTATTCGCTGTTTCTCGATGCCGACCGGCAATATAGCTGCGCCTATTTCGAGCGCCCCGACCAGTCGCTCGACGACGCCCAGTTGGCCAAGAAGCGCCACCTCGCCGCCAAGCTGCGGCTTTCGCCGGATGTTCCGCGGCGCGAATTGCGCCTGCTCGATATCGGTTGCGGCTGGGGCGGCCTCGGACTGTATCTGGCCGACTTCGGCGGCGCCGACGTCACCGGCGTGACCCTCTCGCAGGAACAGCATGGCATCGCCAACGCGCGCGCCAGCGAACGGGGCCTGAGCGCGCGCGCCCGCTTCAACCTGCAGGATTACCGCGACATCGACGATCGTTTCGACCGCATCGTCTCGGTCGGCATGTTCGAGCATGTCGGCGTCAACCACTACGAGACGTTCTTCAAGAAGAGCGCGCAGTTGCTCACCGACGACGGTGTCATGGTGCTGCACTCCATCGGCCGCTCCGAAGGGCCGAGCAACACCAATCCCTGGATCTCGAAATACATCTTCCCCGGCGGCTATATCCCGTCGCTGTCGGAAGTTCTGCCGGGCATCGAGAAAGCCGGCCTGCTGGTCACCGATATCGAAATCCTGCGCCTGCATTATGCCGAAACGCTCAAGCACTGGCGCGAGCGGTTCCTGGCGCACCGCGAGGAAGTCGAGCGGATTTACGACCAAAGCTTTGTGCGGATGTGGGAATTCTACCTCGCCTCGTCCGAAATGGCGTTCCGCGAGCAAAATCTGATGGTGTTCCAGATTCAGCTCACCAAACGCCAGAACGTGGTGCCGATGACGCGCGATTACATCATGCGCGAGGAACAGCGCCTGCAGAATGCCGAGCAGATGCGGCGCGAGCCGCTGCGGCTGGCCGGCGAGTAGACCACCGGGCCGGTAGAATTAGCCTCTGCAAAATCGCGTGCGCTTTTGTCGGTGCGTCAATTCAAATGACGCACCGATTTTTTTGTCTGTGGTCATCCGTGTGGATAACGGCGATTAGTGCCGGCGTACGATCGCACCCTGGCGAAAGCGGTGTAAGCCAAATGCCGATCAAGCTTAAGCCGACCCATCAAACTTAAGCCAAATTGCCGGAACAAAGACCTCTATGGCCGCCATCGAATCAGCACTGCGCAAGCCGGTCGAAGAACCGGCCGCCCTCTACCGCACCGCTCCGCACAATATCGAAGCGGAACAGGCGCTGTTGGGCGCTATCCTGGTCAATAACGAAGCGTTTTACCGCGTTTCCGACTTCCTGACCCCGGAGCACTTCTTCGAGCCGATCCATCAGAAGATTTTCCAGATCGCCCGCGACCTCGTCAGAGTCGGCAAGATCGCCACCCCGGTCACGTTGAAGACCTTCCTCGACGCCAGCATCGACATTGGCGGCATGACGTTAAGCCAATACCTGGCGCGGCTGGCCGCCGAGGCCACCACCATCATCAACGCCGAGGATTACGGCCACACCGTCTACGACCTGTCGATCCGCCGCGACCTGATCAAGGTCGGCGAGGACATGGTCAATGTCGCCTTCGACGCGCCGGTCGACTTCGCGCCGAAGGCGCAAATCGAAGATGCCGAGCGCAAATTGTTTGAACTGGCCGAGACCGGCCGCTACGACGGCGGCTTCCAGGTTTTCGGCCAGGCGCTGACTACCGCCATCGACATGGCAGCCAACGCCTATCAGCGCGACGGCAAATTGTCCGGCATCGCCACCGGGCTCGACGATCTCGACCGCATGATGGGCGGCCTGCAGAAGTCGGACTTGATCGTGCTCGCCGGACGCCCCGGCATGGGCAAGACCGCGCTCGCCACCAACATCGCCTTCAATGTCGCCAATGCCTGGGAAGGCAATGTGCGCGCCGACGGCCACACCGAGACCACCAATGGCGGCGTGGTCGGCTTCTTCTCGCTGGAAATGTCGGCCGAACAGCTCGCCACCCGTATCATCGCCGAGCAGACCGGCATTCCGTCGAACCAGATCCGCCGCGGCGGCATCAGCGCCGACGAGTTCGAGAAGATCAAGGACTACTCGATCCGCTTGCAGAACCTGAAGCTGTTCGTCGATGAGACCGGCGGTCTGTCGATCGCGCAGCTCGCGGCGCGTGCCCGCCGCCTGAAGCGCCAGCGCGGCCTCGATTTGATCGTCGTCGATTACCTTCAACTGCTTACCGGTTCGAGCAAGCGCGGCGCCGAAAACCGCGTGCAGGAAATCACCGAGATCACCACGCGGCTGAAAGCTTTGGCGAAAGAACTGCAGGTGCCGGTGATGGCGCTGTCGCAATTGTCTCGTCAGGTCGAAAGCCGCGAGGACAAGCATCCGCAGCTGTCGGACTTGCGTGAATCGGGTTCGATCGAACAGGACGCCGACGTCGTCATGTTCGTCTATCGCGAAGAATATTATCATTTGATGCGCAAGCCCTCGGAAAGCGACCGCGAGAAATTCGCCGCCTGGATGGCCGACAGCGACAAGTACTACGGCAAGGCCGAAGTCATCATTGGCAAGCAGCGCCACGGCCCGACTGGCACGGTGCAACTGGCCTTCGAAGGCGCCACCACAAAATTCTCGTCGCTGGCGCAGGCCGACCATCTGCCGGAGCGGATGGGCGACTAGGCGGCCCGCGCTTATCATGCGCGGGAATCTGCTACAGTCGCGCGCGGCTGCCTCGATCATCAGCAAAAGACCGCCCGTGACATCCGATCGCAAAAACATCCTCCGGGCGCAAATTCTGCGGGCCATTGGCCATGAGCGGTTCTTAGGCCTCACCTTCGCGACTGCTTTTGTCTTCGCGCGGTTCGGCGACACGCTGCTCGAAGGCTTGCACAACCCGCTATGGCTCGGCTTCATCTTCGCCTGGCTGTTCGCGATCGTTCTCGGCTCGGCTTTGTGCGTGGCGCGCCATGCCGATCACGTCGCCGAAATCGTCGGCGAGCCTTACGGCACCCTCATCCTCACTTTGTCAGTGACCACGATCGAGGTGATGAGCATCACCGCGGTGATGCTGCATGGCGAGAACAATCCGACATTGGTGCGCGACACCCTGTTCGCCATCGTCATGATCATTCTCGGCGGCATGGTCGGCGGCTCGCTGCTGCTCGGCGGCTGGCGGCATCGCGAGATGCACTACAACCTGCAAGGCGCCAACGCCTATCTCGGTGTCATCATTCCGCTGACGGTGCTGACGCTGACGCTGCCCAATTTCACCGTCACGACGCCCGGGCCGACGCTGTCCTTTCCACAGCAGATATTTGTGTTTGTCATGGCGCTCGGCCTGTACGGCGCGTTCCTCGCCTTGCAGACCGGGCGACACCGCGGCTACTTCGTCAGCGATGGCAGCGATACGTCGGCACCGCCGGCGCTGCCGCACGCCAAACCGTCGCTCGCCTGGCACGGGGTGTTGCTGCTCGCCTATATCCTGCCTGTGGTGTATCTCGCCGAACAGCTCGCCACCCCGATCGACTACTTCATCGAGACGCTGAAGGCGCCGCCGGTGCTGGGCGGCGTCGTCATCGCCATGCTGGTGGCGACGCCCGAAGCCATCGCCGCCACGCGATCGGCGATGACCAATAATCTGCAGCGCTCGGTCAACATATCGCTCGGCTCGGTGCTCTCGACCATCGGCCTGACGGTGCCGGCGATGCTGGCGATCAGCCGCCTGACCGGCCACGAGGTCTATCTCGGCCTGGACGGCGCCAACGACGTCCTGCTGCTGTTGACGCTGGCGGTCAGCGTCGTCACCTTCGCCAGCGGCCGCACCAACATCCTGCAGGGCGCGGTGCACGCCATGCTGTTCGCCGCCTTCGTGATGTTGATATTTCAAAATTAGAAGCGGCGGGCGCGCATGGACACCTTCGACTACGTGATTGTCGGTGCCGGTTCGGCCGGCAGCGTGCTGGCCAACCGCCTGAGCGAAGACTCCGGCACAAGCGTCTGCGTGCTCGAAGCGGGCCCGGCCGACTGGCACCCGTACATCCATCTGCCGGCCGGCTTCATCAAGACGTTCTACAATGCGAGCATCAACTGGTGTTATTCGCAGGAGCCCGGCGCCTACACCGCCGGCCGCCGCATCTTCTCGCCGCGCGGCAAGACGCTCGGCGGCTCCAGTTCGATCAACGGTCACATCTATAATCGCGGCCAGCGCCAGGACTTCGACACCTGGGCGCAGATCGGCAATCGCGGGTGGGGTTATGCCGACGTGCTGCCCTACTTCAAGCAGTTGGAACGGCGCATCGGCGACGGCGAGGCCACCTATCGCGGCCGCGACGGCAGCCTGACCGTCACCGACATCGACTGGCGCGATCCTTTATGCGAGGCCTTCATCGCCGGCGCACAGAGCCTCGGCATTCCGCGCAACAAGGATTACAACGGCGCGAGCCAGGAAGGCGTTTCCTACGCGCAGCGCACCATTCACAAAGGGAGACGCATCAGCGCCGCGACCGCCTTCCTGCATCCGGCGACGAAGCGCGGCAATGTCACGGTGCGCACGCGCGCGCACGCCACCGAGATCATGTTCGAGGGCAAGCGCGCGGTCGGCGTTCGCTACGCCAAAGGCGGCCGCGGCGGCGAAGCGGTCGAGGTGCGCGCGCGCCGCGAAGTCATACTCTCCGGCGGCTCTTATAATTCACCGCAGCTGTTGCAGCTGTCCGGCGTCGGCCCCGCGCCTTTGTTGCGGTCGCTCGGCATCGACGTGCGGCACGCGCTCGCCGGCGTCGGCGAAGGCTTGCAGGATCATTACGCGCCGCGTTCGGTGGCGCGCGTCAAGAACGTGAAGACGATCAACGAACGGGCGCGCGGCCTCAACCTCGCCTATGAAGCGCTGAAATGGGCGGTGACGCGGCGCGGTATTCTCGCGCTGTCGCCGACGCTCGTTTATTGCTTCTGGCATTCCGGCGAGACCGCCGAGAGCTCCGACCTGCAGCTCACCTTCACGCCGGCCAGTTACATGGAGGGCGAGCAGGGCAAACTGGAGAACGAGCCCGGCATGTCGGTGGCGTCGTGGCAGCAGCGGCCGGAGAGCCGCGGCCACGTGCGGCTGCGCTCGGCCGATCCGTTCGAGCCGCCGATGATCCAGACCAATTATCTTGCCGCCGAACTCGATCGCCGCGTCACCATCGCAGGCATGAAGCTGGCGCGCCGCCTGCTCTCCTCCGCGCCGCTTAA
>JAQSCR010000627.1:6562-7192 GCA_029945495.1 Pseudolabrys sp.
GCCCTATTACGACTACGAGGATTTTCCCGGCCCTGGCGTGCAGAGCGACGACGAGTTCCTGGTCGCCGCAACCCAGCGCGCGCAAACCACCTTCCACCCCGGCTGCACCTGCCGCATGGGGCCGATGAGCGATCCGCTCGCGGTGGTGGACGACCAATTGCGCGTGCACGGCCTCGAGGGCCTGCGCGTCGTCGATGCCTCGATCATGCCACGCATGATCTCGGCCAATCTCAACGCATCGACCCTGATGATCGCCGACAAGGCCTCCGACATGATCCGCGGCAAGCCCGCGCTGGACGCCGCGCCGGTGTGAAGCGTTTTCCCCGGTAACCCGCTAAACATGGACGAACGCCGCTTGTCCCGCTAAACCGTAAAGCACCATGGCCAGCCTCGATTTCATCGCCGAGTCTCACCCGACCGCACCGAACGGCGGTCCCGCCGCGACCACGTCCGGCCCGCCGGCATCGGAAGCCGGGGGCATCCTCACCGTCGATCTCGGCGCGCTGGTGTCGAACTGGCACGCGCTTTCGCGCCGCGCCATGCCGTCGGAATGCGCCGGCGTCATCAAGGCCAATGGCTATGGCTGCGGCATCGAGCCGGTCGCCACCGCGCTGGCGCGCGCCGGCTGCA
>JAQSCR010000628.1 GCA_029945495.1 Pseudolabrys sp.
CCGGGCGAGACGCAGACCCTCTCGGCGGCGATCTACACGCTCACCCAGGTGCCGGACGGCGACCGCGCCGCCATGCAGCTTGTGCTGGTTTCCATCGTCATTTCGGTCGCCGCTTTGGTGGCGTCGGAATGGCTGGCGCGGCGCGCTCAAGCCAGATTGCACGGGTCTTGAAAATGCTGTCCGTGCAAGTCGAAAAGAACCTCGGCACGTTCAGCGTCAACGCCGGCTTTGCCAGCGAAGGCGGCGCCACCGTTCTGTTCGGGCCGTCCGGCGCCGGCAAGACCAGCATCATCAACATGATCGCCGGCCTGATGCGGCCTGACCGTGGCCGCATCGCGCTCGACGATGTCGTGCTGTTCGATTCCGCCGCCGGCATCGACATGAAGGTGCCGCAGCGCCGCATCGGCTACGTCTTCCAGGAAGGCCGGCTGTTTCCGCATTTGTCGATCAGGCACAATCTCGATTACGGCCGCTGGATGGGCGGTTGTCCCGCCGATCCGGCTGCCTTTGCGCACGCCGTCGACCTCCTGGACATCGGCCATCTGCTCGATCGCCGTCCCGGTAAATTGTCCGGCGGCGAACGCCAGCGCGTCGCGGTCGGCCGCGCGCTGTTGATGCGGCCGCGCCTGTTGCTGCTCGACGAGCCGTTGGCTTCGCTCGATGCCGGACGCAAGGACGACATTCTGCCGTATCTGGAGCGGCTGCGCGACGAGGCCAAGGTGCCGATGATCTATGTCAGCCACGACGCCAATGAGGTTAAGCGCATCGCCAGCCGCGTGGTGAAGGTCGAGGGCGGCAAAGTCGCAGAAACGGGCGGCGCGGAATTGCTGAGCTAACGGCGCCGTTCCCCGGACGCGGCGCAGCACAAGCCATAAGCGCGTTGACGCGCGCCTTCGACGCGCTATGGCGAAGTGGTGCGACGCTGATCCGGGGTCCAGCTTAGTTAAAACAAGCTGGGTCCCGGTTCCGCGCAGCAACACTTCGTGTTGCAGCGCGCCCGGGACACGAAGCGGTGTACACTTCCCCCATGTTCCCACCTTCCCGAATCGTCTGCCTGACTGAAGAGACCGTCGAGACGCTGTATCTCCTCGGCGAGGACGCCCGCATTGTCGGCGTCTCCGGCTACGCCGTACGGCCACCGCAAGTGCGCAAGGAGAAGCCGCGCGTCTCGGCCTTCATCTCCGCCGACGTGCCGAAGATCCTCGCGCTTGACCCGGATCTCGTCCTCACCTTCTCCGACTTGCAGGCCGACATCGTCGCCGACCTGATCCGCGCCAATGTCGCGGTGCATGCCTTCAACCAGCGCGACGTCGCCGGCATTCTCGACATGATCCGCACGCTCGGCGCGCTGGTTGGTCAACCCGGCAAGGCCGACGCGCTGGCGAATTCACTTTCCGCCCGCGTCGAAGCCGTGCGCACCAAGGCGCAAATATTGCCGCGCCGTCCGCGCATTTATTTCGAGGAATGGGACGAGCCGATGATCTCCGGTATCGGCTGGGTGTCGGAGCTGGTCGACGCCGCCGGCGGCATCGACGTGTTCCCCGAACTCAGCCGTCGCAAGAACGCCAGGGACCGAATCGTCGCGCCCGAGGCGGTGATCGCCGCCCGGCCGGACATCATCATCGGCTCCTGGTGCGGCAAGAAATTCGTGCCCGCCAAGGTCGCCGCCCGGCCCGGCTTTGCCGCGGTGCCGGCCGTCACCACCGGTTCCTTGCGCGAAATCAAGTCCACCATCATCCTGCAGCCGGGGCCGGCGGCGCTGACCGACGGCCTCGAGGCGCTGGCCAAGATCGTTGCCGAATGGGTGGAAAACGACAGGGCGGCCGTGCTAGGCTGAGTTTCGCCGCGAAAAACAAGGAATGCGATCGATGCCCATCCAAACCTCAAAGCCCGCCAATACGCCAGCCACTTTGTGGCCGGATACCGCCTTGGTGGTCTTTCTGGTCGGCTTCGACGTGATCGCGCGGCTGTTGCCGCATGCGCCGGGCTTCCTGCCGGTCGCTGCGAGCGGCCTGTTCGCCGCCCGCTATCTGCGCATTCCCGCTTGGGCCATCGTCGTACCGGTGCTGGCCATGATCCTCAGCGACGCGATGCTGCCGGGCGAGGACTGGCGCATTCAACTGGTCGGCTTCGCCGCCATCGCGATCCCGGCCATTGCCGGCGTCCTGACGCGGCGCTGGAGCGGCGTGCTGCCGGTGGTCGCCACCATGGTGGGCTCGTCGATCCTGTTCTTCGTGGCGTCGAACGCCGCCGTCTGGGCCTTCAGCGGCATGTACCCGCTCAGCGTCGCCGGCCTGACGCAGTGCTACGTTGCAGCGCTGCCGTTCCTGGAAAAGACGATGATGGGCGACCTGTTCTGGACCGGCGTGCTGTTCGGCGGCGCCTGGGCCATCCAGCACGTGCCCGCGATGGCGCGCCGCTCTCACTAGAATTTCCGCGTCACCTGATCCGTCATCCTGAGGTGCTCAGCCGCAGGCTGAGCCTCGAAGGATAGACGGCCCCGGCGCTATCCGGGCCGTCGCCCTTCGAGGCTCGCTTCGCTCGTACCTCAGGGTGACGGATGACTACCCAATCCACTTCTGCACACGGCGAAGCAGCGCCTTGGCGCGTCCGGGTAATGTCGTCTGCTCTTCTGGCTCGGCCAGACGCAGGCCGACCGTGGTGACGCGCCCGCTCTCGACCTTGTGCGCCAGCAAAGCGATCGGCCCGAGCTGAACGATATCGCCGGTCCGCGCGATGCGGACGAGCTTTTCGACGAACAGATCGTTCAATGTCACCTCGGTATGGTCGGCGGCGACCTGCAAGCCGTAGATCTCGGCGAGCGCGCCGAGCGTTGCGGTACCGGGCACAAAGAAGTCGCCGAGCAATTCCGGCTCGGGCGCGCGCGGCGGCGGCATGTTCATGAAAAAGCGATCGAGCGCCTGCGCCTTTTCCGGCGGCGCCAGCAGATAAACATAGTCGCCGACGCGCACCGGTTCGGCCTCCGCCGGCGTCAGGATCTCTTCCTTGCGGATCACCAAAGTCGGCCGCGCCCAGTTCGGGATCAGGCCGCGCCGCAGATACGGACTGTTGGCCGGCACCGGATAACCGACGATCTCGCGCGCCAACTGGCCGGGCAGATCGAGCTCGATGCGGCGTGGCAGCGGATCGCTGCGCGCAAACGACATGCCAAGCTTGCGGGCGGAAAGCGCCACCGTCCAGCCCTGGATCAACAGCGACGACAGCACGACCACGAAGGCGACGTCGAAATAAAGGTACGCGCTCGGCAGGCCGACCAGCAACGGAATCGACGCCAGAAAGATCGCCACCGCGCCGCGCAAACCGACCCACGAGATGAAAAGCTTCTCGCGCCATGAATAAGTAAACGGCGCCAGGCACAGGAAAACCGCCGCCGGCCGCGCCACCAGCATCAGCACCAGCGCAACCGCGATCGCGCCCCAGATGCTGCTCGCCAGGCGCTCCGGCCAGACCAGCAGGCCGAGCAGCACGAACATCACGATCTGCGCCAGCCAGGTAATGGCGTCGAGAAACACCACCACCGAATTGTGCGCGCGGGTCTGCCGGTTGCCGACGACGAGGCCGGCGAGATAGACCGCGAGAAAGCCCGATGAATGCATCGCATTGCCGAAGGCGAAGACGACCAGCGCACTCACCGCCACGAACGGCGCGTGTAGCCCCTGCGCCAGCGGCACGCGGTTGAGCACCAACGTGATGATCCGCCCGCCGCCATAGCCGATGACGCAGCCGAGCACAGTGTCGCGCAGCAAGGTGACAGCGGCATGCGACCAGCTCTGGCCGCCCAGCGCCAGGATTTCGACCAGCAGCAGCGCCAGGAACACCGCGAACGGATCGTTGGTGCCTGACTCGACCTCCAGCGTGCCGCGCACACGCGGGCGCAGGCGCAGGCCGCCGGCGTTGATCAAGAGAAACACCGCCGCGGCGTCGGTCGATGCCACCACCGCGCCCATCAGCAGCGCCTGGATCCAGCCGATGTCGAGGACATATTTGGCGACCGGCGCCGTCAGCAAGGTGGTGACCAGGACGCCGACGGTCGCCAGCATCACCGACGGCGCGAGCACGTTGCGGATGCTGGCAAAGCGGGTGCGCAGGCCGCCGTCGAACAGGATCAGGGCGAGCGCGATGGAACCGACGGTATAGGTCAGGCCAACATCGTTGAATTTCAGGCCACCCGGGCCGCCCTCGCCTGCCAGCATACCGACCAGCAAGAAGACGAGCAGCAAAGGCGCGCCGAACCGCAAGGCGATCAGGCTCGACAGAATGCCGGCCATGACCAGCAGGCTGCCGAGAAGAATCGCAATACTGACGGTGTCGAGCGAGGTCATGCGGCGTCGAATCCTTCCTTTGCTATAGAAAGGATTCGCGGCGCCAAGAGCAACGGGTAAAAAAGCAACGGTAAATCAGTCGCGGGCCTTCGGGTGGCGCTGAATTCCGGGACGCCAGCCTTATGGCGGGCGTCCCGGAATGACTCCTAAAACTAGAACCCGACCTTGTCGCCGCCCTTGAGCGACAGGATTTCGCGCGCTTCGTCCGGGTTGGCGATCTCGAGGCCGAGGCCTTCGAGAATCTGGCGAACCTTGGTCACCTGCTGCGCATTGGATTCGGCCAGCTTGCCGGCCCCGAGCCAGAGCGAGTCTTCCAGGCCGACGCGGACATTGCCGCCCATCGCGGCGGCGATCGCCGCGACCTTCATCTGGTTCTGTCCGGCGCCGAGCACCGACCAGTGATAATTGTCGCCGAACAGCCGGTCGGCGGTGCGCTTCATCATAATGACGTCTTCGGGATGGGCGCCGATGCCGCCGAGCAGCCCGAACACCGATTGCACGAACAACGGCGCCTTGATCACGCCGCGGTCGAGAAAATGCTTGAGCGTATAAAGGTGGCCGATGTCGTAGCACTCGATCTCGAACCGGGTATTATTTTCCGAACAGGTAGTGAGAATGAACTCGATGTCGGCGAGCGTGTTCTTGAAGAAGCCCTTGCGCGAACCTTCGAGATACGGCTCTTCCCAGTCGTGCTTGAACTTGCCCTTGAAGCGCGGAATCATCGGATAGAGGCCGAAATTCATCGTGCCCATGTTGAGCGAGGCGACTTCCGGCTTGTAGGTGGCGGCGGGCTTGACGCGCTCTTCCACCGTCATGGTCGGCGCGCCGCCGGTGGTGATGTTGACCACCACGTTCGAGCGCTGCTTGATCACCTTGAGGAACGGCGCGAAGGCCTCCGGCGACTGGTCCGGCCGGCCGTCCTGCGGGTTGCGGGCGTGCAGATGGACGATTGCCGCGCCGGCTTCGGCCGCGCCAATGGCGGCGTCGGCGATCTCCTGGGCGGTGATCGGCAGATGCGGCGACATCGATGGCGTGTGAATCGAGCCGGTTACGGCGCAAGTAATGATGACTTTGGGCGACTTCGCCATGAGCTATCCATCCCCGTGATATGTGCGTTGCGGTTTCTTTGTTAGACGTCGGCGGCGATCCTAGAGTACTAGCGGGGTTGAAGTCACCTGCGGCAAACGAAGGACTGCCATCCTGGACGAGCATCAGCCCAAGGTTGAGCAAAAGATTGAGCAAAAGGCCGCCCGTTTCTCAGGGGTCCTGATCGGCACACTGTGCGGCATCGGCGCCGCGCTCGGTTGGGCGACCGGATTCGTCGCCGCCAAGCACGGCGTGGCGGCGGGTTTCGACCCCGCCGACCTCGCGCTGCATCGCTATGTCTGGACCGGGCTCTTGTTGATGCCGCTCGCCTTCCGCGCGGGCGTCGTCAAGTTCGGCGGCATCGGCTGGGGCCGCAGCTTCGTACTCGCCGTCCTGTCGGGGCCGGCGCAGGCGATGCTGGCCTATACCGGCTTCATGCTGGTGCCGCTCGGCCACGGCACCGTCATCCAGCCCGCCTGCGCGGCGCTGTTCGGCATGCTGGCGGCGGCCGTGGTGCTTGGCGAGAAGCCGACTCTGTCGCGGATCGTCGGCGCGGTGATCATCGTCGCCGGTCTCGTCGTGTTCGCCGCCGAGTCGCTGGCAACGATCGGCACGCACGGCGTCGGCGGCGACCTGCTGTTCGCCTGCGCCGGCCTGTTCTGGGCGGGCTTCGGCACGCTGCTGAGAATGTGGCGGGTCGCCGGCACGCGGGCGGTCATCGTCGTCGGCACCATGTCGGTGTTCCTGTTCGCGCCGCTGTTCGCGGCGTTCTACGGTTTCGACAATATCCTGCGCATGGGTCTCGCCGAAAACGTGCTGCAGATCGTGGTGCAGGGACTGATCGCCGGCGCGGTGCCGATCTATTTGTTCGCCCATTCGGTGACGCTGCTCGGCGCCGGACGCGCCGCGACCTTTCCGGCGCTGGTGCCGGTCTTCGCGCTGATCGTCGGCTTCCTCGCACTCGGCGCGGTGCCGAGCTGGCCGCAGCTCGCCGGCCTGGTGATCGTGGTCGTCGGGTTCCGGCTGACGCTAAGGTAGCGCATGATCCCGAAAAGTGGGAACCGGTTTTCGGATAAGATCATGCGCAGATTCTAAGCGCCTATTCCGGCCCCGCATATTTGCCGGCGGTTTCCGGGAACATGTTCTTGATGATCTTCATCTTCGAGATGTCGACCGTCGCGTCCATGTGCAGGAAGATCACCGCGTCGCGCAGCAGCTTCTCGATGCCGAAATCGAGCATGATGCCGTTGCCGCCATGCAGCTCGACCGCGTGCTGGGCAACCTTCATGATTTCTTCCGAGGCGAACATCTTGGCCATGTTGCAGAGGACCTCGGCATCCGGCGCATTGTCGTCGACCGCCGCCGCGGCGCGGTCGAGCAGCGCGCGCACCGCTTCGATCTTCGTCGCCATGTCGGCGAGTCGCAGCGCCACCGCCTGATGCTTGATCAGGATGCGGCCGCCCTGCACGTAGTTCTGCACATACTCCGCCGTCGCCTCGAAGGCGCGCACGCCGACGCCGAGATTCTTCGCCGCCTGAATGATCTTGCCGGGGCGGAAGTAGATGCCGGCCGAGCCCATCGCCGAGTCCTGCACCAGAAGATGATCGTCCGGCACGAACATGTCCTCGAACGCCATCTCGCCATTGTTCATGAAGCGGCAGCCGAGCGTCTCGTTGCAGCGGGCGACCGAAAAACCCTTGGTCTCGCGCGGCACCAGGAATGACGAGGTGCCCTGCATCATGCCGACCTTG
>JAQSCR010000629.1 GCA_029945495.1 Pseudolabrys sp.
CAATATGCTCATCCAGCTTTTTGGTTGTTACGTCGTCGAGAAATTCGCGGCTGATCGTGAACGGCCGTCCGGCGAGCTGCACCTCGAGCGCGCCTTCGCTGCGGATGGTCTCGACATGCTCCTTGAACAATCCGGTGACATGGCTCGGATCGTAGGGCGCGGCGATGGTGACGACCGCGTGCGCCTCGGGGATGCGATGCGCGGCCGCCAGCACCGCGGCGCCGCCGAGGCTGTGCCCGATCAGGATCGCCGGTGCATGATACGAGGTGCGCAAATGATCGGCGGCGGCGACCAGATCGTCGACCGTCGAGGAAAAATGCGTCGCGGCGAATTCGCCCTCGCTGTCGCCTAAGCCCGTGAAATCGAAGCGCAGCACGGCGATGCCGCGGATGGTCAGTTGTTCGGCGATATATCTGGCGGCGCGGTTGTCCTTGCCGCAGGTGAAGCAATGCGCGAACAGCGCAAAGGCGGTGGGCGGGCCGAGCGGCATGTCGAGCGTGGCGGCGAGTTGCTCGCCCTTCGCATTGGGGAAATTGAAGCGTTCGCTGCGCATCGGGAGGCCTCGTTGTGGCGTCGTCGGTCAGGCCGTATGTATAGGCATTGCCCGCTGCAAGCGCATCACAAGCGCGCACATGACGAAAAATTGACCGACTTTATGTCCGCTTGCAAAAATGCCGGCGCTTGCCCAATTTGAGGCGTCCGTGTCGGCGCCGCCCGGAGCATGCCATGAGCCTTCTCGAAGACCGCTTCGATCAGATGTTTCCGGTGCTCGACGCCTTGTCGATCGCGACCGCTAGGCGTTTCGCCAGCGGCGAGGCGGTCACCTTTCCGCCCGGTGAACTGGTTTATGACGTCGGCACCCGCAACGCGCCGGCGTGGCTGGTGCTGGACGGCAATCTCGAAGTCGTGCGTCGCGACGGGCTGCATCGCGAATCTTCGGTGGTCTCGCTCGGCTCCGGTCAATTTTCCGGCGAGGTCAGCCAGCTCAGCGGCCACGGCACCATCGCTGCCGGCCGCGCTGGGGCGAAGGGCGTCACCGCGCTGCCTTACGACGCAGCGCATATCCGCGCGCTGATGGTCGGCTCGGCCGAACTCGGCGAGACCATGATGCGCGCCTTCATCCTGCGCCGTGTCGCGCTGATCCAGGAGGGCGGGTCCGGCTCGCTGCTGATCGGCCATCCGCATGCGCCGGACCTTCTGCGTATTCAAGGCTTCCTGGCGCGCAACGGCTATCCCTATACGGTGCTCGATGTCGCCGCCGACGAGCAGGCGCGCGCCGCGGTCGAACGCTTCGGTGTGACCGAAAGCGAATTGCCGCTGATGATCTGCCCGAACGGCGCGCTGTTGAAGCGCCCGACCGATACAGAGGCCGGCGCCTGTCTCGGCATCACGCCTGAGCTTGATCCAGACAAAGTCTACGACGTTGCCGTGGTCGGCGCCGGACCGGCCGGTCTCGCCGCCGCCGTCTATGGCGCGTCGGAAGGTTTGTCGATGATCGTCTTGGACCAGCGCGCGTTCGGCGGCCAGGCCGGCGCCTCGGCGCGCATCGAGAATTATCTCGGATTTCCCACCGGCATCTCCGGCATGGCGCTTGCCGGGCGCGCGTTCAACCAGGCGCAGAAGTTCGGCGCCGAGATCGCCATTCCGCTGCAAGTGTCGAAGCTCGATTGCGCTGGCGCCGAACGTGGCACGCGCGAACCGTTTCGCCTCGACATCAAGGGTGACGGCACGGCCGTTCAGGCGCGCACGGTGATCATCGCCTCCGGCGCGCGTTACCGCCGTCCGGATATTTCCAATCTCGCCGACTTCGACAATAACGGCGTGTCCTATTGGGCCTCGCCGATCGAAGCCAGGCTGTGCGAAGGCGAAGAGGTCGCGCTGATCGGCGGCGGCAATTCGGCCGGGCAGGCGGTGGTGTATCTCGCGCCGAAGGTGACGCGCTTGCATCTCAGCGTGCGCCGGCCGCTCGAGGAAACGATGTCGAAATACCTGATCGACCGCATCAATGCCTTGCCCAATGTATCCTTGTATGTCGGCAGCGAAGTCGTGGCGCTGGGCGGCGACGCGTCGGGCCTCGCCTCGGCGACCTTCCGCGACCGCGCCAGCGGCACGGACACCACCTATCCGTTGCGCCATCTATTTCTGTTCATCGGCGCCGATCCGAACGCCGACTGGCTGAAAGGCTGCGTCGAGACCGACGGCAAGGGCTTCATCTGCACCGGGCTCGGCGGCTTCGCCGCCGGCAACGCCACGCGGGCGCCGCATCCGCTGGAAACCAGCATGCCGGGAGTCTTCGCCATTGGCGATGTGCGCGCGGCATCGACCAAGCGTGTCGGCGCGGCGATCGGCGAGGGCGCGGCAGTGGTGGCGCAGATTCATCAGGTGCTGGCGCAGCAGCCATAAGCAGCGGCGCTAGTTATTCGCCGCCGATATGTCGCCGGCGAATGCCGCGCACCGTGAACCAGATCGCGAGAACCGCGACCGGCACGAACAAAGCCGTCGCCATCGTTACGTCGACCGGGACGCCCTTCTGGTGCAGGCCTTCCATCAGATAATGAAACAGTCCGACGACGTAATAGCTCACCGCCGCGACCGACAGGCCCTCGACCGTGGTCTGCAGCCGCAGTTGCAGCCGGGTGCGGTCGTTCATCGACTTCAACAGATCGCGGTTCTGCCGCTCCAGCTCGACGTCGACGCGCGTGCGCAACAGATTGGCGGCGCGCGACAGCTTTTCCGACAAGGTCGCCTGGCGTTCTTCGGTGGTGACGCAGGTGCGCATCGCCGGCGACAGCCGCCGCGCCAAAAACGACGACCAGGTCGGATAGACGTCGACCTTGCGCTCGCCGATGGTTTGCAGACGCATCTGCACGATCTCGTTATAGGCGCGGCTGGCGCCGAAGCGGAAATGGCTGGCGGCAGCACCGGCTTCCAGCTCGGCGGCGAGCGCGGTCAACTCGTCGAGCAGGCGCTGGTTGTCGATCAGCTGATGCGCGCGGCGCATCTCCTCGGTGACTTCGGCAAGCCGCATCTCGATGCGCGCGATCGACGGCGACAGCCGCTGCGCCTCCGGCAGGCCGAGCAGCGCCAAAGTGCGATAGGTTTCGGTCTCGATCACGCGCTGCACCACCGCGCCGGCGCGTTCAGCGCCTAAGCCGCGGTCGAGCAGCAGCACGCGCACGAAGCCGGCAGGATCCGCCTGGAAGTCGGTGACGAACAAAGCGGTACCGTCGGAATTTTCCGCCACCGCGAGCGAGGCGCGGTCGAACAGGTTTTCGATTTTGATTTTCTTGCCGGCCGCCTCCGCCAGCAGATGCAGATCGAGCGCGACCAGAAGCGGCCCCGGCTGCGGCACGTTGCCCATCGGCGCGGCCAGCGACGACGCGGCCGGATGAAACGGCGCTGCCTCGTCCGACGGCAGCTCCCAGGTATAGGTGGTGAATTCGGAATGCTGCTCCCAGCGCAAGGTCGCGCCGCCAAAGCTGACGCGGTGATGCTTGGCGGCGGGCTGCAGCGGCTCGAGAGCGCGTCGCGCGCAGAAATCGGCGAGCGCGGCGCGGTCGGCTTTTGCCGCCTCGCCCGAGGTATCGAAGCCGAAATGTAAGATTCGGCGCGGCGTCTCGATGGCGGTGAACGGCCGCGCATGCACCTCGCCGAGAATGACCGCGCGCAGGGGATGCGGCGTCAGCCGCCCGCCGTCCTTGATGGTGACTTCCGCCGTCATGCTCTCTCGGGTGCCATGAATGGGCGTCGATTGGCAAGCAGGCCTTTCTTCACCTCCCCCTGGAGGGGGGAGGTGAAGTGCGCCGCTCCCGGCACGCGGGCCGAAGGAAGACCGCCCGCCCCTTGCGCCGCCGCGCCCCTTGGCATATGTTACTGGCCTATGCCAAGGAGGCCGCCGATGTCCGATCAAAGGCACGTCCGCTTGTTTCGCAACGGCCGCAATCAGGCGGTCCGCATTCCGGTCGAATTCGAACTGCCGGGTAACGACGCGATCATGCACCGCGACGGCGACCGGCTGGTGATCGAGCCGGCGCGCAAGCGCGGCCTGGTCGCCTTGCTCAAATCGATGAAACCGCTCGATGTTGAATTTCCGTCCATCGACGATCCGGCGCCTAAACCGGAACGCGTCTTGTGACGCGTTATCTGCTCGACACCAATATTCTGTCCGACCTGATCCGCAACCCGCAAGGCAAAGCGGCGCGGCGGATCGGCAAGCAGATAGGCAAGGCCGGCGAGGCGAGCGTCTGCACCAGCGTCATCGTCGCCGCCGAGTTGCGCTATGGCTGCGCCAAGATTGCCAAGAAGAGCGGCTCGCCGCGGCTCTCTAAGGCGGTGGAAGACTTGCTCAGCGAGATCGAGGTGCTGCCGTTCGAGCCGCCGGCCGATGTCGATTACGGCGACATCCGCGCGGCGCTTGAAGCAGCCGGGACACCGATCGGCGGCAACGATCTGCTGATCGCCGCGCATGCCCGCGCGCTCGGTGCGATCGTCGTCACCGCCAACGTCGCCGAATTCAAATGCGTGCGCGGGGTGAAGGTGGAGAATTGGCTGGGGTGAGGGCGACTGTAGCCCGCATGGAGCGCAGCGAAATGCGGGGCCGGTATTGCGGGGGAAGCGTTTTATCCCGGATTTCGCTCCGCTCTATCCGGGCTACTTGTTGATCCTGGTCAACGGCCCGGCCTTGAAGGTGCTGATCGAGGAGGAATTCGGCGACGGCATCATGTCGGCGATCGATTTCGACGTGGACATCGTGCGCCAGAACGACCCCAAAGGCGACCGCGTCAAGCTCGGCATGACCGGGAAATTTTTGCCGTTCAAGGATGAAGGCGCGAAGGGGAATGAGTTGGCGGTGGGGCTGAAGGAGGAGTAGGGGGGCCAGAAAGCCAGCGCACTCGGCTTGACCCTGTCCGACATAAATACGACTTTGTCGACCGCCTGGGGCAGCTCTTACGTCAACGATTTCATCGATCGCGGGCGCGTCAAGAAGGTTTACCTGCAATCGGACAAAGACTTCCGCATGCAGCCGAACGATCTCAATCGCTGGTACGTGCGCAATTCATCGAGCGACATGGTGCCGTTCTCCGCCTTTGCGTCCGGGCACTGGACCTTCGGATCGCCACGGCTGGAGAGGTACAACGGCTCGGCGGCGGTCGAGATCCAGGGCGAGGGCGCCAGCGGCGTCAGCTCCGGCGCCGCCATGGACGAGATCGATAAGTTAGTGGGGCAGTTGCCGACCGGCTATAGCCACCAGTGGACCGGCCTTTCGGCCCAGGAGCGCCTGTCGAGCAATCAGGCCACCTCGCTCTACGCGATATCGACCCTGGTGGTGTTCCTCTGCCTGGCCGCGCTCTACGAAAGCTGGTCCATCCCGCTCGCGGTCATGCTGGCGGTGCCGATCGGCATCTTCGGCGCGCTGCTTGCCGCGACCTTGTTCGGCCAGACCAACGACGTCTATTTCAAAGTCGGGCTGCTGACGACCATCGGCTTGGCCGCCAAGAACGCGATCCTGATCATAGAGTTCGCGATCGCGCGGCAGGCGGCGGGAATGAGTTTGATCGAGGCGACGCTGGAGGCCGCCCGTCAGCGGTTGCGTCCTATCCTGATGACGTCCTTCGCCTTCATTCTCGGCGTCACACCGCTGGCGATTGCAAGCGGGGCCGGCTCCGGCGCGCAGAACTCCATTGGCATCGGCGTCATGGGTGGCATGATCGCGGCCACCGCGCTCGGAATTTTCTTCGTGCCGGTTCTGTTCGTCTTCATTCGCGGCTTGTTCAAGGGCAAGCGCGAGGACGCGGTATCGCCAAAGCAATGAAACCACAAGTGAACGACATCTTTTTGCGCTACGCCTAGACCAGGCGGCGAATCGGCGCGCGCCGCGTGTTCAACCGCTGGATTCTATCGTCATGGGTTGGCTCATTCGCATTGCCATAGCTGGCGCCGGTGTCGTGGCCGGTTGGTTCGTGCCGCGCGATCAACTCGGCTACACGATCATGCAGTTCGTGGTGTTACTCCTGCTGATCCTGGTGGTCTCAGTCGTCGTCCTGTATTTTTCCAAGCTCCGCAGCTTCTTTATCCGACCTTCGACCAAGAAGCCCGATTGAGGCCGGGCAGGCTAAAGCCTGTGCCTATTAGACAAGCCGCCGCCTTCGTCCCATATAGACGTCCATGAAAAACATCGGTTTTCTCTCCTTCGGCCACTGGACCCCGTCGTCGCAGTCGCAGACGCGGTCGGCGTCCGACGCCCTGCTGCAATCAATCGAGCTGGCGGTGGCCGCCGAGGAGCTCGGCCTGGATGGTGCCTATTTCCGGGTGCATCACTTCGCCCGCCAGCTCGGCTCGCCGTTCCCGCTGCTCGCCGCCTGCGGCGCGCGCACCAAGAAGATCGAGCTCGGCACCGCGGTCATCGACATGCGCTACGAGAACCCGCTGTACATGGCGGAGGATGCAGGCGCCGCCGATCTCATCGCAGGCTCCCGCCTGCAGCTCGGCATCTCGCGCGGCTCGCCCGAGCAGGTGATCGACGGCTTCCGCCATTTCGGTTACGTGCCGCCGGAGGGCATGACCGACGCCGACATGGCGCGGCGCCACACCGAGGTGTTTCTCGACGTGCTGCGCGGCGAAGGCTTCGCCAAGCCCAACCCGTCGCCGATGTTTCCCAACCCGCCCGGCCTGTTACGGCTCGAGCCGCATTCGCAAGGATTGCGCGAGCGCATCTGGTGGGGCGCCGGCACCAATGCGACGGCGCAATGGGCGGCCAAGCTCGGCATGAACCTGCAGTCGTCGACGCTCAAGATCGACGAGAGTGGCAAGCCGTTTCATGTCCAGCAGGCCGAGCAGATCCGGCTGTACCGTGACGCGTGGCAGGAAGCCGGGCACACCCGCACGCCGCGCGTTTCGGTTAGCCGCAGTATTTTTGCACTGGTCAGCGATCAGGACCGGATGTATTTCGGCCTCGGCAAGGAGGAGCGCGACCAGATCGGCTTCCTCGGCGGCAGCGAGCGCGCGATTTTCGGCCGCAGTTACGCCGCCGAGCCGGACGCGCTGATCGAGCAGATCAAGGGCGACGAAGCCATTGCTGAGGCCGACACACTGCTGTTGACCGTGCCCAATCAGCTCGGCGTCGACTACAACGCCCATGTCATCGAAGCGATCCTGAAGCACGTCGCGC
>JAQSCR010000630.1:0-2163 GCA_029945495.1 Pseudolabrys sp.
GCTATCCGCTGGTCGACGGCCAGGGCAATTTCGGCAATATCGACGGCGATAACGCCGCCGCCATGCGCTACACCGAAGCGCGGCTGACCGAAGTCGCGCGGCTGATCATCGACGGCATCGACGAGGACGCGGTCGATTTCCGCCCGAGCTATGACGGCACCGGCGAAGAGCCGGTGGTCATGCCGGCGGCATTTCCGAATTTGCTGGCCAACGGCTCGCAGGGCATCGCCGTCGGCATGGCGACCTCGATCCCGCCGCATAACGCCGCCGAATTGTGCGACGCGGCATTGTTCTTGATCGATAATCCGAAGGCGCGCTCGAAGACGCTGCTGAAATACGTCAAGGGTCCGGATTTCCCGACCGGCGGTATTTGCGTCGATCCGCCGGAAGCCATCGCCGAAGCCTATGCGACGGGGCGCGGCTCGTTTCGCGTGCGGGCGCGCTGGCATTCGGAAGAAACCGGGCGCGGCACTTATGTCATTGTCATCACCGAGATGCCGTGGCTGGTGCAGAAATCGCGGCTGGTCGAAAAGATCGCCGAACTTTTAAACGACAAGAAGCTGCCGCTGGTCGCCGACGTGCGCGACGAATCCGCCGAGGACGTGCGTCTCGTCATCGAGCCGCGCGCGCGCACGGTCGACGCCACGCTGCTGATGGAATCGCTGTTCAAGCTGACCGAGCTGGAAAATCGCATTCCGCTCAACATGAACGTGCTGGTCAAAGGCCGCATCCCGAAGGTGCTGGGCCTCGCCGAAGCGCTGATGGAGTGGCTCGAGCACCGGCGCGAGGTGCTGGTGCGCCGCTCGAAATTCCGCCTGGCGCAGATAGATCACCGCGTCGAAGTGCTCGGTGGCTTTCTGGTCGCTTATCTGAACCTCGACAAAGTCATCAAAATCATCCGCACCGAGGACGAGCCCAAGCCCGTCCTGATGAAGACCTTCAAGATTTCTGACGTCCAGGCGGACGCCATCCTCAACATGCGCCTGCGCAATTTGCGCAAGCTCGAGGAAATGGAAATCCGCGGCGAGGAAAAGGCGCTCAAGGAAGAGCGCGGCAAGCTCAAGAGCCTGCTCGGCTCGACCGATCAGCAGTGGAAGACGGTCGCCGCACAGATCAGGGAGACCAAGGCGGTGTTCGGGCCGAAGACCGCCCTCGGCAAGCGCCGCACCGATTTCGCCAGCGCGCCCGAGCACGACGAGGCGGCGATCGAAGAGGCGATGGTGGTGCGCGAGCCGATCACTGTCGTCGTGTCGGACAAGGGCTGGATCCGCGCGCTGCGCGGCCATGTCACCGATCTCTCGTCGGTCACCTTCAAGACCGACGATTCGCTGAAATTTGCATTCCCGACCGAGACCACCGCCAAGGTCATGATCTTCGCCGGCAACGGCAAGTTCTACACGCTCGAGGGCTCGAAGCTGCCGGGCGGGCGCGGCCACGGCGAACCGGTCCGGCTGTTCTTCGACATAGAGCAGGATGCCGACATCGTCGCGGCGATGCCCTATCAGGGCGGCCGCAAATTCCTGGTGGCGAGCTATCAGGGCAACGGCTTCGTCGTGCCGGAAGACGAATGCCTCGGCACCACCCGCAAGGGCAAGCAGGTGTTGAACCTGAAGGCGCCGGACAAGGCCGTCGCCATGACTGTGGTCGAGGGCGATACGCTGGCGGTCATCGGGCAGAACCGCAAGATGATCGTGTTCGGGCTCGATCAGGTGCCGGAGATGACGCGCGGCCGCGGCGTGCGGCTGCAACGCTATCTCGACAAGGGCCTGTCCGATATCACCACCTTCAACGCCGGCGATGGCCTGACCTGGGTCGACGGCGCCGGCCGTACGCAGACCATGACGATGAAAGAGCTGAAGGACTGGCGCGGCGAGCGCGCCCAGGCCGGCCGCATCGCGCAGGGTCTGCCGAAGAACAACAAGTTCCTCGGCACGCCGACGGCGGCGAAGAGCGAAGAGTAACGGATGTCGTCCCCGATTTCGCGGGGATGAACGGAAACTAGCTCGCCACGAACAGCAGCGACTGCTCGGAATCCTTCATCAGCGCCGAAGCGGTGTCGCCGAAGAACAGTTTCTCGCCGGGCCGCCGGCCGACGCCCATCACGATCAGATTGCTCTTGGCGCGCGCCTGCTCCTTGATGATGGCTTCATCGGTGACGCTGGC
>JAQSCR010000630.1:2173-7113 GCA_029945495.1 Pseudolabrys sp.
CGCGGGCGGTCACGACCGAGGTGTGCACGGTCATGTTGTAGCCGTCGGCACTGGCGGTGATGTCCTTGAGGATCGCATTCTCCTGGGTGCGCACGCGGGTGCCGCGGCGGGCCTTGCCGGCGCCGCGCACCGCCACATAGAGAACGGTCAGCGACGCCTTGTTGGCGCGCGCGATGGTGATGGCGACCTCGGCGGCGCGCCGCGACGGTTCGGTGCCGTTGATCGGCACCAGAATGTTCAACTTGCCGCGCGGATTGTCGGCGAGATCGCCGCGCACCAGCGTGACGCCGAGCGGTCCTTTGAAGCCATGCGCCAGCGACGTCACGCTGTCGTGGAAATCATTGCCGCGCACCGTCATCTTCTCGAGCCCGATCAGCATCAGGTCATAGCCCTTGGCGGCTTCCTCGGCGATGATCTCGGGACCGGGCGCCTCATGCACGATGGTGGTGACCTCGACCGGCGTCGAGACTTTCTCCTCGACCGTCTGCTTGCTCTTGATCTGCTCGGCCGCCTGCTTGACGGTCTCTCCAGCGTGCTTGGCCTTCTTCTTCTGGGCTTTAACCTGTTCTTTGACCTCGGCCTTGTCGGCTTTCCTTTCTTCCGCGGTCGGCTTGTCTTCTTTGACCGTCTCGGTTTTCTTGTCGTCGGTCTTTTTGTCGGCGGCCATGACCTGGCTCTTGTTTTCGACCGCGACCGGGTCGGGCGCCGCCGCGGCCTTGCCTTCCGGCATGGCCTCGATCTTCGCGGCGTCGGTGATGTGCAGCACGGTGGTCGGCATGCCATGCGTGCCGGCCAGCATGCCGGCAACGCGCGACGCGAATTTTCCGTTGGCGCTGTCGTCGACCGCGATCAGCAGGCGTTCGAGATTGGCGACGAAGCCTTTTTCTTCCTGCTCCTCGCGCTCGAGCCGCTGCTTTTCCTCCTGGCGCATCGGCACGCGCGCCAGCGCCCAGCGCAAGGTCGGCGGCATCGCCAAGGTGGTGATCACCGCCATGGCGACGATCATGGTGAAAAGGTTCTGGTTGAGCGCGCCCATCGACAGACCGACGGTGGCGATGATCACCTCGGTCGAGCCGCGCGCATTCATGCCGCAGGCGAGCGCGAACCCCTCGCGCCGCGTCAGCCCGCCGATTTCCGCGCCGATGAAGGCGCCGCCGAACTTGCCGAGGCTGGCGATCACGATGAGCCCGGCGGTCATCAGCGCCATGCGCGGATCCGCGAGGATGGTGAGATCGGCGCCAAGGCCGGCAATGCCGAAGAAGATCGGCGCGAAGAACGCGGTGATGATGCCGCGCAGCTGCTCGTCGATATGGCGGGTGAGGATAGGGGACTCGCCGACGAGAATGCCGGCGACGAAAGCGCCGAGTACCGTGTGCACGCCGATCAGATGCGTCAGCAGCGCCATCGCGCCCATGATGACGAGGATGCAGGTGATCACCGCGAATTCGCTGACGAAGTTATCGTTCACCCAGCGGATGGCGAAGAACACCGCGCGGCGGCCGACGGTCAGGCTTACCACCATGAACAGGAAGGTGCCGATGACACTTTGCGCCAGCGACCACGGATCGACCGCGCCATGCAGCGCCAGACTGAAGATGATCGAGACGATGATCCAGCCGACGCTGTCGTCGATGATGGCGGAGGCGAGAATGACCTGGCCGACGGTGCGGCGCATGAAGTTCATCTCGCGCACCACCATGGCGACGATCTTGACCGAGGCGATCGACAGCGCGGTGCCGAGGAACAGCGAGGTGATTAGTCGCTTGCCGGGATCGGGCAGCATCGCGTCCGGCAACATTTCGCCGAGGGCGACGCCGCAGGCGAAGGGAATGAGGATGCCCATCAGCGAGGCATAGACCGAGGCGCGGCCGGTCTGCCGTACCAGCTTGAGGTCGGTCTCCATGCCGGTCAGCAGCAGCAGTAGCAGAACGCCGAACTGCGAGACCGCGTCGATCATCGCCTTCTGCTCGGGTGCATTCGGAAACAGCGCGTGCTGAAGGTCGGGCAGCAGCAGGCCGAATACCGAGGGACCGAGCAGCAGGCCGGCGATCAGCTGGCCCATCACCGCCGGCTGGCGCATGCGGATCATGGCTTCGCCGAGCAGGCGGCCGACCAGCATCAGCGTCAGGATCTGGATGATGAACACGACTTCGGACGGGCCTTTGACTGCCGCCCCGGCGGCCAGGGCAGGGCCGCAGGCCAACGCTAGCGCCGCCAGGCTCATGCCAAAAATCCCGCCAAACCATGTTGTCCGGCCGCGAATGCCCATCATGTCGGTAGATGCCCCCGGTTCAGCCGGGACCCCCGGCGCGTCAAGTTGGCGATAACACCCAGACTGAGAAGAAAGTTCCACAAGATGCAATTGCAAATTATTTGCAACTAGGATATAAATTGCTGAAATGCCCGCCCTTTTCGGGCATCCTCAAAGAGACGATTGCCAAGTGGACAGTGTGACGACACCCCCGACCAAACCAGCGCCCCAGAGGGTGCCTAAAGCGACGCCCAACGCGTCGCCCGCGTCCAAGCACGCCGGCAGCGCGTTCGCGCGCACCACGGCCGGCCAGGACAGCCTGCCGGAGGTCCACGCCAGCATTGCCGTGCCGGTGGCCGGCACCTGGCTGCGCCGCCTGCTGGCGTTCTCCGGCCCGGGCTACATGGTCTCGGTCGGCTATATGGACCCGGGCAACTGGGCGACCGATCTCGCCGGCGGCTCCAAGTTCGGCTACACGCTGCTTTCCGTCATCATGCTGTCCAACCTGATGGCGATCCTGCTGCAGGCTTTGGCGGCGCGGCTCGGCATCGCCTCCGGCCGCGACTTGGCGCAAGCCTGCCGCCAATCCTATCCGCGCCCGGTCGGTTATCTGCTGTGGTTCGCTTGCGAACTGGCGATCATCGCCTGCGACCTCGCCGAGGTGATCGGCACCGCGATCGCGCTCAAGCTCTTGTTCGGCATTCCGCTGATCGGCGGCGCGCTGATCACCGCGCTCGACGCCTTCCTGGTGCTGATGCTGATGAACAAAGGTTTCCGCTACCTGGAAGCCTTCGTCGTCGCGCTGCTGCTGGTGATCGCCGGCTGCTTTCTCACCCAGATCATTCTGGCGGCGCCGCCGGTGGCGGCCGTGCTCGGCGGCTTCCTGCCGTCGCCGGATATCGTCACCGACCCGGCGATGCTGTACATCGCCATCGGCATTATCGGCGCCACGGTGATGCCGCATAATCTCTATCTGCATTCGGCGATCGTGCAGACCCGCGATTTCGCGCGTACCGACGAAGGCCGCCGCCACGCCATTCGTTTCGCCACCGCCGATTCGACCATCGCGCTGATGCTGGCGCTGTTCGTCAATGCCAGCATCCTGATCGTCGCCGCCGCGGTGTTCAACGCGCATGGCAGGACCGACGTGGAGGAGATCGAGCAGGCCTATGCGCTGCTGTCGCCGCTGCTCGGCGTCGGCGTTGCGTCGTTTTTGTTCGCGCTGGCGCTGCTCGCCTCGGGTCTCAACTCGACGGTGACGGCGACGCTTGCCGGCCAGATCGTGATGGAAGGCTTTCTCAACATCCGTCTGCCGCAATGGGCGCGCCGCCTGGTGACGCGCGCTATCGCCATCGTTCCGGTGGTTGTCGTTACCGCGCTTTATGGCGAGAGCGGCACCGCCAAGCTGCTGATCTTCAGCCAGGTGGTGCTGTCCATGCAGCTGCCGTTCGCGGTCATTCCGCTGGTGCAGTTCGTCTCGGACAAGCGAAAGATGGGCGCCTTCGCCATCTCGAAGCCGGTCGCGGCGCTGGCCTGGGTCGTCGCCGGCATCATCGTCGTGCTGAATGTGAAGCTGCTGGTCGATACGATCAGCGGCTGACGCTTCATTGGGCCAAAAAAGTCGTTTAGTATTTGCCACGGCTGGCCGTCATTCCTGGGCCATTAGCGCGCCGCACACTCCGGCCGACGGGGGACAAGCGATGTCTGAAGCTGACAAGGCGTTCACTGGATCGATTCCCGAAAATTATAACCGCCACATGGTGCCGTTGATCTTCCAGAGCTACGCTCAGGATATGGCGCAACGCGCCGCCGCATTGTCGCCGCGTGCGGTTCTGGAAACCGCCGCCGGCAGTGGCGTGGTGACGCGCGCGCTGGCCCCACAGCTTCCATCCGACGCCAGATACGTCGTCACCGACCTCAATCAGCCGATGCTCGACTATGCGGCATCGCAACAGATTGCCGACAATCGCATCAGCTGGCGACAAGCCGATGCTCTGGCGCTGCCGTTCGACGATGCTGGCTTCGATCTCGTCTGCTGTCAGTTCGGCGCCATGTTTTTTCCCGACCGGCAAGCGGGCTACCGCGAGGCCCGGCGGGTGCTGAAGCCCGGCGGGCGTTTCCTGTTTAGCGTATGGGATCGGATTGAGGAGAATGTGTTTGCCGACGATGTGACGAACGCGCTCGCGGAAATCTTTCCGCAAGATCCGCCGCGCTTTATGGCGCGGACGCCGCATGGCTATCACGACATTGCGCTGATCCGTGACGATCTGGAGAAGGCCGGCTTCTCCGACGTGGCGATCGAGACGCGGGCCGAGCAGAGTCGTGCAGCCTCGCCGCGTCATGTTGCCGTTGCTTATTGTCAGGGAACCGTGCTGCGAACCGAAATCGAAGCCAGGGATGCGGGCGGACTGGAGGCTGCGACCGACTACGCCGCGTCGAAGATTGCGAGCAAACACGGAAACGGCGCGGTTACCGCCAAGATTCAGGCGCATGTCATTATGGCCGTGGCCTAGCACGGCGTTGACGGCATCTGGATTTATGAGTGCCCGTTAACCCTCGACTTTGGTCCAGCCACTCGGCTGCAGGCGCTCTTGCGGCAGGAAGCGGCCTTTGTAGTCCATCTTCTTCGAGCCCTGCACCCAATAGCCGAGATAGACGTAAGGCAGGTCCATGGCGCGGGCACGCTCAA
>JAQSCR010000631.1 GCA_029945495.1 Pseudolabrys sp.
CGATGTCCGACGATCCCTGGATAAAGGCGCTGAACCGCTTCTTGACGATCTGCGCGTCTTCGGGGCGGGCGTCGAGCCCCGCCCACAGCTTGTGACCCTCGTGGCCGGTATCCATGGTCTCGTAGCGCCGGTCGCGCTTTTCCGGCGTCATCAGCCGGTCGTTGAAAACGGACCAGGCTTCGCGCGTGTTATTGGTGGCGTTCTTGATCCAAACAACATGACCGCCCATCGCGCGCAAGCCGGCCGCCAACCGGTTCACGTCGGCAACGATCTCGCGCGCCATCGGCACTTCGCCCTGGAAGCCGGGCTTCATGAAGTAGTTCTGCATATCGACGACAACCAGCGCGGTCTTGGCCGGATCCATCACGTCGAACGGGTGTGCCTTGCCGGCGCGGGCGGCGACGCGCTCAATCAGATCGTCGGGAAGCGAAAATGCGTGCATCGTTTTCTCCATGCAAATGTGCCTCGCAAGCGAAGCACGTTTCATGCCACGCGACGACGGTACCATTGTGTGAGGCTTGCTTCGGCGGATCAAGCCGCGTGATGAATGCTTGGGCGCGAGCGCCTAGCAAACGCACAGGCAGCACACAAAGCCATCAGCGTCGCCCGCATTTTCGCAATGAACACGTTCCGCTCCGTGCATGGCGTTTAGCGTTTGGCGCTTGGCGTGGATGTTGCATTGCACCCTGCAACAGAAGGACCGCACCATGATCAATAAAGTGACCCGCTCGTTCACGCGTGCCGCATTCGCAGCAACCATTGCCTTTGCCGCATCATCGCCATCGTTCGCCACGGAACTGGTCAAGGTTAAGATGGCGGAAGTTGTGCGCTCGCAGTTTTACATTCCGATGTATGTGGCGTTGAGCAAAGGCTTCGTCAAAAACGAAGGCCTCGACGTTGAGTTGATCTCGGCCAATGGCGGCGACCGCGTTGGCGCCCTGATCCTCGCCGGGCAGGCCGACTTCGGGCTCGCGGGGCCGGAAGTGCCGATCTACATCTACAATGGCGAATCCGCCGACAAGCCTCTGATCTTCTGCGCACTGACCGCGACCGACGGACTGTTCCTGGTGTCGCGGCAGAAGATCGACAAATTCGAATGGTCGATGCTGAACGGCAAGAAGATCATCGGCTGGCGTCCCGGCAGCACGCCGCAGCTCTATCTCGAATACGTTCTCAAGCAGCACGGCGTCGACGCCACGACGGTCAAGGACATCGTGACGAATATCGGCATGCCGGCGCGCGACGGCGCCTGGGTCGGCGGCAACGGCGACTTCGCGATCTTCAACGAGCCGAACTTCACCAAGCTTGAAAAAGCAGGCCAGGCCCATCTGGTCGCGTCGATCGGCAAGGAAGTTGGCCGCGCCGATTACACCCTCTTCTTCGCCAAGAAGAGCTGGCTCGAGAAAAATCCGGAGGTCGCGCAGAAGTGGACCAACGCCATCGCCAAGGGCCAGGCCTATACCAAGACCGCCAGCGCCGAAGACATCGCCGAAGCGATCGCGCCGTATTTCCCGGGACTGAGCAAGGAAGACAATGTCGCGGTGGTGAACCGCTATCGCACCGTCGGCGTGCCGATCTGGGCGACCTCGACGCTGCCGGATGAAGGCGGTCTCGCCAAGGCGCAGGAGATCATGGTGATCGGCGGCGTGCTGCCGGCCGACAAGAAGGTGCCGTTCGACAGACTGGTCGTCACCACTTTCTCCGCCAAAGCGGAAAAGGCGGCGGCCAACCAGTAGACACCGGAACGGAGCACAGCGGCCATGCAGACCTCAGGATTTCCGGCTGTCGCCATCGACGGCGTCACGCTGAATTACTTCACGCCGGAGCGCGAGACGTTGGCTTTGTCCAACGTCTCGCTGCACGTCGCCAAAGGCGAGTTCGTCGCCATTGTCGGCTCCTCCGGCTGCGGCAAGAGCACGCTGCTCACGCTGGTGTCCGGCCTGCTGGCGCCGTCGAGTGGCAGCATCAAGGTCGACGGCCTCGCCGTGACGGCGCCGTCGCCGCGCGTCGGTTACATGTTCCAAAAGGACACCTTGCTGGAGTGGCGCTCGATTATCGACAACGTGCTGATCGGCGCCGAATTTCTCGGTCTCGACAAGCGCCGCGCCCGCAAGCGCGCCGAAGGATTGCTGACGCGTTACGGACTCGCCGAGTTCATGCAAAGCCTGCCAAGCCAGTTGTCCGGCGGCATGCGCCAGCGGGCCGCGCTCGCCCGCACTTTATGTTGCGAGCCGGATCTGCTGCTGCTCGACGAGCCGTTTTCCGCGCTCGACTATCAGACGCGCCTGGCGCTGTCCGACGAGATCGCCGCCATTCTCGCCGCCGAAAACAAGACCGTCGTGCTGGTCACGCACGACATCGGCGAAGCCATCAGCATGGCCGACCGCGTCATCGTCATGAGCCGGCGGCCCGGCCGCATCAAGAGCAAGCACAGAATCGCATTTCCGAGCTTCGGCGACAAGCGGCCGTCGCCATTCGAAGCGCGCAAATGCGCCGAATTCCCCGAGTACTTTCAGACCATCTGGGACGAACTCGACCTGCACGACGTTCACTAGATCAGCGCGAGGACGCAGAGGACGCCATGAGCACAGACGCGACGATCGCCACCGACCGCCTGACGCAAACTCCGGCCAAGCCGCCGCGCAGCCCGGCCTACGAGCACTACCTGCGCAGCCTGCGCCTGCGCGCGCTGTCGATTCAAGGCTGGCAGATTGGGCTGGTGGCCGCGTTCCTGATCATCTGGGAAGTGGCGCCGCGCAACGGCTGGATCAATCCGATGCTGACCAGCTATCCGTCCGCGGTCGCCCGCACCTTCATGACAATGCTGCGCGACGGCACGCTCGTCACGCACACCTGGGTGACGTTGTCGGAAACGGTCGGCGGCTTCGGCGGCGGCATGCTGCTCGGCCTGATCTGCGCGATCGCCCTGTGGTGGTCGCCTTATCTGTACAAGGTGCTCGACCCTTTCATCGTCGTCCTGAACGCGGTGCCGAAGATCGCGCTGGTGCCGATCTTTTATATCTGGCTCGGCGACGTCGCCTCGATCTACGCCATGGCGATCGCGGTCAGCGTCTTCGTCACCGTGCTGATGCTCTATACCGGCTTCCAGGCCATCGACCCCGACAAGATCAAACTGGCGCGGCTGTTCGGCGGCTCGCGCCGACAGATTCTGTCCAAGATCGTGCTGCCGGGCAGCGTGCCGACGATCATCTCGGCGCTGAAGGTGAATGTCGGCCTGGCGCTGGTCGGCGTCGTCGTCGGCGAATTCCAGGCCGCCAAGGCCGGCCTCGGCTATCTCATCACCTACGGCAGTCAGATATTCCAGATGAACCTGGTGATGACTGCCATCGTAGTGCTGGCGGCGATTTCGTCGGTGCTGTTCATCCTGATTCAGGCGGTTGAGGCCACGGCGCTGCGCCGCCACGGCGCGCTGCATTGACGGCACGGCACGCCCGCGTCAGGCGCGCGCCACCAAGGTAATCGCCGGGCGCGCCGGTTTGCGGCCGACCAATTTGGCATAGTCCTCGATCGGCATCGGCCGGCCGACCAGGAAGCCCTGGATCGCGTCGCAGCCCTCGGCCGCGAGGAACGCGCGCTGCGCCTCGGTTTCCACGTCTTCCGCCACCACCGGCATGTTGAGCCCGCGGCTGAGCGCGATGACCGCGCGAATGATGGTCGCCGACTGCTGGCTGTGGCTGAGATTGGCGACGAAGGCGCGGTCGATCTTGATCTTGTCGAACGGGAACGACTGCAGATACGACAGCGACGAATAGCCGGTGCCGAAATCGTCCATGGCGACGCGCACACCCATATGCTTGAGCCGGCGCAGCATGGCGACGGCGCGGGTGAAGTCGCCGATCAGCACGCCTTCGGTGATTTCCAGCTCCAGACGCGCCGGCGACAGCCCAGTCTCGAGCAGCACCTGATGCACCAGGGTCGGCAGGTCGCCGTGCTGGAATTGCACCGGCGACAGGTTGACCGCGATATGCAGCGGCTTGGGCCAGGACGCCGCCTCGCGACAGGCGGTGCGCAGAACCCATTCGCCGAGTGCGCCGATGAGGCCGCTCTCCTCGGCGAGCGGAATGAAGACGTCGGGCGGCACCAGGCCGTGGCGCGGATGGTGCCAGCGCGCCAGCGCCTCGAAGCCGGTGATCTTGCCGTCCATATTGGCCTGCGGCATGTAATGCAGTGCCAATTCGTTTTGCTCGATCGCCTTGCGCAGATCCTGCTGCAGGACACGCTTCTCGCGCAGCTGCTGGTCCATCGCGATTTCGAAGAAACGGATCGAGCCGCGCGCTTCCGACTTGGCGCGGAACAATGCGGCATCGGCATTGGCCACCAGGGTCGTCGCGTCGGCGCCGTCCTGCGGGAAGATGGCGACGCCGATCGTGATGCCGACGCGCATCTGGTGGCTGTCGATCGTGATGTCGGTCTCGAACGCCGCCTGGAGCCGCTCGGCGAGCGCCGCGGCCGCCTGCGGCTGCTGTGCCGTCGGGGTGACGACGGCGAATTCGTCGCCGCCGACGCGGGCCACGAAAGCGCCCTGGCAGGTTTGCTCGATGCGGCGCGCCGCTTCGAGCAGCAACGCGTCGCCGACCGGATGGCCGAACACGTCGTTGACGGCCTTGAAGCGGTCGAGATCGATGCACAGCAAGCCGAAGCTGTCGCCGGCGGCGCCCGCCAATTCGATGGTAGCGCCGATGCATTCGTTGAATGTCGCGCGGTTCGGCAGATCGGTCAGCGAATCGTGGTGCGCCAGATGCGCGATGCGCTGCTCGCTGCGCTTGCGCTCGGTGATATCGTGAACGACGGTGATGAGATATTTCGGCTTGCCGTCCGTATCCTTGACCGGCAGCCGCGTCGCGGTGACGATGCGCTTGCCGTTGCCCGGCGTGACGACGCCATGCTCTCCCTGATAAGTGATCTCGCCGGTCTCGACCGTCTTCCGGTCTTCCACGATTATCGCGTCAACGATTGCCTTCGGCAGAATATCCGCGGAATCCTTGCCGATGATCTTGGCGCGGTCGATGCCAAAATAGTCTTCCGCGGCGCGGTTGACCAAAAGATACTTCAGGTTAGCGGCGTCTTTGACGATGATCGGCGACGGCACGTTCTCGACAATCATGTCGAGGAAGGCGCGGGTATTGTCGAGCTCACGCTCCGCCCGCTTGCGCTCGGTGATGTCCTCGTGCGTCGCCACCCAGCCGCCTTCGCTGGTCGGCCGGTTGACGACGGCGACGATACGGCCGTCCGCCATTTCGACTTCGACCGTGAAGATATCGCCATGGTCGAGCGCCGCGCGCAGGTTGGCCTCGTATCTCTTCGGATCGAGCGGCAGCGTGCCGGCGGCATGGCGCGCGGCCAGCAGTTCGCCGATGCTGCAACCGCGCCGGATGGTGGGCCCGAGACCGTACAGGGTCTCGTAGTTCTTGTTCCAGACCACCAGGCGGTGCTGGCCGTCGAACATGCACAAACCCTGCGCCATGTTGTTCAGCGCAAAGTCGCGGCGAACGTTCTGCTCGTTGAGCTTGCGGATGACGCGCAGCGCCGCCCACGCAAAGGCCAGGAAAATGCCGACCAGCGCGCCGGCCAAGGCGATCGCCAGGATCGGGGCGCCACCGAGCGAGACCGACGCGGCGACCGCCGCTTCCAGGACCGCCAACGTCAGGCAAAAACCGGCGACACCGGCGGCAATGAGCAACCGCCAGTCACGGAATTTTGCCAGATAGCTGAGCGTCTGGATCATGGCTCCAAAAAGGTTTGCCGGCAGGACCAGGCGCTTTCCGCCCTGCCGAGACCACAACCTAGAGAATAGGATTTGGGCGCGCGTTAACAACCGCTCGCTGCAATCGTTAATCGCCCGTTAGGCCTACGGCGCCGTAAAAATCTAATACAACCTATGCATGTAAATTACGGCTTTGCTGTGGTTCAGCGTGGCCGCAGGAACTCGAAGTCGCAACCCTGGTCGGCGCCGGTGACTTCCTTGGCATAGAGCCGCGAATAACCGCGCGCCGGGGTTTCCGGCGGCTTTTCGCGCGTGGCCTCGCGGTTTTTGAGTTCCGCCGCATCGACCAAAAGATCGATCCGCCGTTGCTTGACCGACAGGCGAATGCGGTCGCCGTTGCGCACCAGGCCGAGCAGGCCGCCGGAGGCCGCGTCCGGCGTGACATGTAGTACGATGGTACCGAAGGCAGTGCCGCTCATGCGCGCGTCCGACACGCGCACCATGTCCTTGACGCCCTTGGTCGCCAGCTTCTTGGGGATCGGCAGATAGCCGGCCTCCGGCATCGCCGAGGTCGAATGCGGGCCGGCATTCTGCAGCACCAGAATATCGTTGGCCTCGACGTCGAGGTTCGGATCGTCGATGCGCGCCGCCAGATCGGCGAGCGAGGTGAACACCACCGCGCGGCCTTCGAGCTCGAACAGTTTTGCATCGGCGGCCGAGCGCTTGAGGATCGCGCCCCGCGGCGCGAGATTGCCAAACAGTGCGACCAGTCCGCCCTCCGGCTCGAGCGGTTTCTGGCGCGGCGCGATGATCGTGCGGTCGACCCAGGCATCGGCGTCGAAGGCGAGCCGTTCGCCGAGCGTCTCGCCGGTGATCGTCATGCAGTCGAGATGCAGGAGATCCTTGATCTCGCGCAGCAGCGCGCCCATGCCGCCGCCGGCGAAGAAGTCTTCCATATAGCCATTGCCGACCGGCTTCAGGTTCACCAGCACCGGCGTGGTGTCGGACAATTCATTCAGCCGCTCGAGCGACACCGGCACGCCGGCGCGACCGGCGATGGCGGTGAGATGGATGATGGCGTTGGTCGAGCCGCCGATCGCCAGCAGCACGCGCAGCGCGTTCTCGATCGACTTCGCGTTGACAATGCGTTGCGGCGTCAGGTCCGAACCGATCAGTCTGACGGCGAGCGCACCGGTGGCTTCGGCGGCGCGCAGGCGGTCGGCATGAACGGCGGGGATCGCCGCGGTACCCGGCAGGATCATGCCGAGCGCTTCGACGATGCAGGCCATGGTCGAGGCGGTGCCCATCACCGCGCAGGTGCCGGCGGTGGTGGCGAGCCGGCCCTCGACCTCGGTGATTT
>JAQSCR010000632.1:0-2088 GCA_029945495.1 Pseudolabrys sp.
AATGCCGAGCCGTCCATCCCGGACGCCTTCGACAAGTCGAAGAAGAAGCTGCCGACGATGCTGACCTCGGATCTCGCGCTGCGCTTCGATCCGGCGTACGAGAAAATATCGCGGCGCTTCTACAAGAACCCGGATCAGTTCGCCGATGCTTTTGCGCGCGCGTGGTTCAAGCTGACCCATCGCGACATGGGCCCGGTCGCACGCTATCTCGGCCCGCTGGTGCCGAAGGAAACCTTGATCTGGCAGGACCCGATCCCGGCTTCTGATTACAAGCTCGACGACAAGGACGTCGCCGCGCTGAAGACGAAAATTCTCGCCTGCGGCCTCACTGTGCCGCAGCTTGTCTCGACCGCCTGGGCGTCGGCCTCGACCTTCCGCAAGTCCGACAAGCGGGGCGGCGCCAACGGCGCGCGCATTCGTCTGGCTCCGCAGAAGGACTGGGAAGTCAACCAGCCGGCGCTGTTGAAGACGGTGCTGGCGAAGCTTGAGGCGGTCGGAAAGGAGTTCGGCAAGAAAGTGTCGCTCGCCGATCTGATCGTTCTCGGCGGCAATGCTGCGGTCGAGAAGGCGGCGAAGGATGCCGGCGTCGACGTGACGGTGCCGTTCACCTCGGGTCGCATGGACGCATCGCAGGAGCAGACCGACGTCGAGTCTTTCGCGCCCCTCGAGCCGCGGGCCGACGGTTTCCGCAACTACATCAGCGGCAAGCAGCAGTTCATGGCGCCGGAAGAAGCGCTGTTGGATCGCGCGCAACTATTGGCACTGACGGCGCCGGAAATGACGGTGCTGGTTGGCGGCCTGCGCGTCCTCGGCGCCAATGCCGCGGACTCCAAGAACGGCGTCTTCACCAAGACGCCTGGCAAATTGACGAACGACTTCTTCGTCAACCTGCTCGATATGAGCACGGTGTGGTCACCTGCCGGCAGCGATGGTGTCTATGAAGGTCGCGACCGGAAAACCAAGGCGCTGAAGTGGACCGGCACCCGCGTCGACCTGATCTTCGGTTCGCACTCCCAGCTTCGGGCGCTGGCCGAGGTCTATGCCCAGAGCGATGCCAAGGCGAAGTTCGTCAAGGATTTCGTCAAAGCGTGGACCCGGGTGATGAACGCCGACCGGTTCGAGATCGCCGCGCAACCGGCACTCGAGGCGGCGGAGTAATCTGCATCTCGTTGACAAAATCAAAACGGCCGGGATTTCCCCGGCCGTTTTCATTTCAGCTAGGGCGTGATCGCCACTTTCAACACGCCGTCGCGTTGATTGGCGAACAGATCGTACGCTTTCTCGATATCGTCGAGTTTGAAACGGTGGGTGACCAGAGGCCGCGTGTCGAGCCGGCTTGAGGCAATGACTTCCATCAAGCGCCGCATGCGCTCCTTACCGCCCGGACACAACGTGGTGCGGATGGTGTGGTCGCCGAGCCCGGCTAGAAACGCGTCGAGCGGAATCTTCAGGTCGGTCGAATAAACGCCGAGCGAGGACAGAGTGCCGCCCGGCCGCAGGACGCGCAGCGCCGCCTCGAAAGTCTGCTGACGGCCGAGCGCCTCGATCGCGACGTCGACGCCGCGACCGTCGGTCAGGCGCATGATCTCCGCCACCGGGTCGGATTTGGAGAAATCGACTACGTGGGTCGCGCCCATCGCCCGCGAAATCTCCATGCGCGCCGGAACGGAATCAACCGCGATGATCGTTGTCGCGCCCATCAGTTTCGCGCCGGCGGTGGCGCAGAGCCCGATCGGACCTTGCGCAAACACCGCGACCATATCGCCGATGCGGACGGTTCCGCTTTCGGCGCCGGAGAAGCCGGTCGACATGATGTCCGGGCACATCAAGACCTGCTCGTCGCTGAGCCCGTCCGGGATCGGCGCCAGATTGGTCATCGCGTCAGGCACGAGCAAATATTCTGCCTGCGCACCGTCGATCGTATTGCCGAAACGCCAGCCGCCCATGCCCTTGAAGCCATGCTTGGTGCCGGCGCCATCCTGCGACGAGCAACCGCACAGACAGGCCGCGCTGTAGCCGCTCGGCGTAATCGCACCGGCAATGACGCGCTGGCCTTCGCGGTAGCCCTGAACGGAGGAGCCCAATTTC
>JAQSCR010000632.1:2098-3203 GCA_029945495.1 Pseudolabrys sp.
ATAATTCCGACCGGCTCGTGGCCGATGGTGAGGCCGCGCACCACGGGATATTCGCCCTTGAGGATGTGGATATCGGTGCCACAGATCGTCGTGGTGGTGATGCGGATCAGCGCATCCAAGGGGCCGACGTCCGGAACGGGCTTTTCGTCGAGAACGATCCGGTTCGGTTCGACAAAGATCGCGGCTTTCATCTTTTGCGCCATGACATTCGCTCCTGCGTTGAGGGTCATGGTTTCTTAGATCAAGTGCACCTGCGCGAAGGCGATCCAGATCAACTAATCGCAAATTAGCAATCTGCCCGTGCCCACCAATGGCGCGAGGGATTTGCCTTCGATTTTGTTCAACATGAACTATTCATGAAAATTATGCGACACGCGCTGATCGTGCGCGTTCAATGACGCCGCCTTATTAAGCGCCGGCCGATCAGCTGTTGCCGTCCACTTCGCCGTGCGCGGCTTTCAGCGCATCCGGCTGCGGCATGGCGATGACGTTGTAGCCGCTATCGACGAAATGGATTTCGCCGGTCACGCCGGTCGACAAATCCGAACACAGATACAGACCCGAGCCGCCAAGGTCTTCCAAAGTCACGCCGCGGCCGAGCGGCGAATATTTCTGCTGGAACGCGAACATGTAGCGGGCATCGCCAATGCCGGCGCCGGCCAAAGTGCGGATCGGGCCCGCCGAGATCGCATTGACGCGGATCTTCTGGTGGCCGAAATCGACAGCGAGGTAGCGCACCGAGGATTCCAGCGCCGCCTTCGCCAGACCCATGACGTTGTAATTGGGCATGGCGCGATCACCACCATTGTACGTGAGCGTCACCATCGAGCCGCCATTGGGCATCAGCTCCGCCGCGCGCTTGGCGCTCTCGGCGAAGGAAAAACAGGAGATCACCATAGTGCGCACGAAATTCTCGCGCGTGTTGTCGGCGAAGCGGCCCTTGAGTTCGTTCTTGTCCGAGAAGCCGACGGCGTGGACGAAAAAGTCGATGGTTCCCCACTTCTGCTTCAGCGTGTCGAAAACTGCATCGACGGTCGAAATGTCCTCGACGTCGCACGGCAGGATGATGTCGGACTTGGTCTGCTCGGCCAGCGGCTTGACGCGC
>JAQSCR010000632.1:3213-7080 GCA_029945495.1 Pseudolabrys sp.
AGGCATCGCCCTGATAGGTGAAGGCGAGTTCGGCGCCGTGGTCGCTCAGCATCTTGGCGATACCCCAGGCGATGGAGTGGTCATTGGCGACCCCCATGATCAGGCCGCGTTTTCCGTCCATCAATCCCGGCATGGTTTAGCTTCCAAATTCGTTCGTGAAGATACGATCAGGCGTCGACGTGCTTGAGGACGATTGAAGCATTGGTGCCGCCGAAGCCGAACGAGTTCGACAGCACGGCGCCGACCTTAACGTTGTCCTTGCGCTCGCGCAGGATAGGCATGTCGGCGAAGGCCGGATCGATCGTTTCGATGTTGGCGCTCTTGCAGAGGAAGCCGTTGTTCATCATCAGCAGCGAGTAGATCGCCTCCTGCACACCGGCGGCGCCGAGCGAATGGCCGGACAACGACTTGGTCGCCGAAATCGGCGGGCACTTGTCGCCGAAGACTTCTCGGATCGCGCCGATCTCGGCGGCGTCGCCAACCGGCGTCGCTGTCGCATGCGGATTGATGTAGTCGACCGGCGCCTTGCAGGTCTCGAGCGCCATCTTCATGCAGCGCATCGCGCCTTCACCCGACGGCGCCACCATGTCGGCGCCGTCCGAGGTCGCGCCATAGCCGGCGATCTCGGCGTAGATTTTCGCGCCGCGCGCCTTGGCATGTTCGAGCTCTTCGAGAACCAACACGCCGGCGCCGCCGGCGATGACGAAGCCGTCGCGGCTGACATCGTATGCGCGCGAGGCGGTCGTCGGCGTATCGTTATATTTCGTCGACATCGCACCCATGGCGTCGAACATGTTCGACAGGGTCCAGTGCAGTTCTTCGGAACCGCCGGCAAACACCATGTCCTGCTTGCCCCACTGGATCAGTTCGGCACCATTACCTATGCAATGATTGGACGTCGCGCAGGCCGACGAGATCGAATAGTTGACGCCCTTGATCTTGAACCAGGTGGCGAGCGTTGCCGACGCGGTCGACGACATGACCTTCGGCACGGCAAAAGGACCGATACGCTTGGGCGAATTGTTCTTGCGGGTGATGTCGGCGGCTTCGACCAGAATGCTAGTCGACGGACCGCCCGAGCCCATCACGATGCCGGTGCGCGGGTTAACGATATCTTTTTCCTCGACACCCGAGTCACGGATGGCCTGCTCCATGGCGACGTGGTTCCAGGCCGAACCGGGGCCTAGGAAACGCATGGCACGGCGGTCGATGGAACCGGCCGGATCGAGCGTCGGCATGCCCTGCACCTGGCAGCGGAATCCATGCGCGGCGAAGTCTTCCGAGCGCGTGATGCCGGATTTGGCTTCGCGCAGGCTGGCGAGGACTTCCTGCGTGTTATTGCCGATGGATGAGACAATGCCCATCCCGGTGACGACTACCCGTCTCATGGCCGTATATCCTCACTCATACCGCTTTTGCCGCGTTTGGCGGTGATTGGGCACATTTGGGCCAGCCGAGGCAACAGCGCAAGACTTACAGCGCAAGGCTAACGAACGAGGCCCAAATAGTTGCGTCAGGCGCCGGTCGGCTGCATCGCGTCTTCCTGCTTAAACAGGCCGACCTTCAGGTCGCTGGCCTTGTAGATCACCTGGCCGTCGGCGGACAGCCAGCCGTCGGCGATCCCCAGCACTAGCTTCGAGCGCATGACGCGCTTGAAATCGACGCCATAGACGATCTTTTTTACATTCGGCAGCACCTGGCCGGTGAACTTCACCTCGCCCATGCCGAGCGCGCGGCCGCGGCCGGGCGAACCCAGCCAGCCGAGGAAAAAGCCGACCATCTGCCAGAGCGCGTCGAGCCCGAGGCAGCCCGGCATCACCGGATCGCCCTTGAAGTGGCATTGGAAGAACCAGAGGTCCGGGTTTACGTCGAGCTCCGCCCGCACCATGCCTTTGCCGTTGGGGCCGCCATCTTCCGAAATCTCGGTGATACGGTCGAACATCAGCATCGGCGGCAGCGGCAATTGCGCATTGCCGGGGCCGAACAGCTCGCCGCGGCCACAGGCCAGCAAGTCTTCGTAGGCAAAACTGCTACGCCGTTTTTCCATCGTCGCAATATCCCCGTTTTGCGGGGGTCCCCTTGATTTCCATGGGTCCTAACACACCGGGCGAGGGTGGCAAAGATGCCGGGCCGGAACCCGCGGACAGTGTTCCCGCCGCATTTCAGCCAGATAGCCGCGGCAAATGGCCTCTCGGACGTTGTTGCGAAAGACTTGCATCTAGCACCCCGGTTCTATACGTTGCAGATGAAACGGGTTTGAAACGGCCGGCCGGATCAGGCCTGTCGCGTGCTTAATCCTCAATTGTAATTTTTCCTTGGGCGAAAAATGACCCAGACGCGTACCACGCTGCTTCCCCTCGCCAAGGCGCCCGCCGCGCCGGCGACGGACCGCACCTCGCTCACCGGCTGCCCCTGGCACGATGTGAAGGCGATGCTGCGCGACGTGGGCTTGCGTCCGACTCGCCAGCGCATGGCGTTGGGCTGGATCCTGTTCGGCAAGGGCGATCGCCATCTGACCGCCGAAGCGCTGTACGAAGAAGCCTCGCGCGCCAAGGTGCCGGTGTCGCTGGCGACGATTTACAACACGCTGCACCAGTTCACCGAGGTCGGCCTGTTGCGCCAGGTCCCGGTCGACGGCTCGAAAGCCTATTTCGACACCAATGCTTCGTCGCATCACCACTTCTTCGTCGAGGGTGAAGACGAACTGCTCGACATTCCGGGCGCCGAAGTGATCGTCGGCAAGACTCCGGAGCCGCCGAAAGGCTACGAGATCGCGCGCGTCGACGTCGTCGTGCGCCTGCGCCGCAAGGCCTGATCCCTGTTTTCTTAAATTCAAAAAGGCCGCGCCAATCGCGCGGCTTTTTTATTTCTGCCAGAACCATTTCGCGCCTTCGCACCGGCGTTCCTCTTCGCTCAGGCCGATATCCGCGAGACGATGCGGCTCGAGCGCGCGCAGATGGCGACGCGTCCATGCGCGCCGTCCCCAGAGCACAAAAATCGCGGCCATGTCCGTCATAGTCATGGCCGACCTTTGCGCGGCCCTCGCGCCGGAGGCTTCGGCGAAGGCCGAAGCATCGCCACGGCAAATGGCTTAAGATGCGGGCGAACGGCTCACGGAGTTTCGTCATGGCGAGCAATGCGGCTTTCGCGGAAGTGGCCAGCTTGGCCGGCGATCCGGCCCGCGCCGGCATGTTGCATGCGCTGATGGACGGCCGCGCGCTGACCGCGACCGAACTGGCGCGCGTCGCCGGCATCACGCCGCAAACCGCCTCGGGCCATCTGGCGCGGCTGACCGTCGGCGGGCTCGTGGCGATGGAGAAGCAGGGCCGCCACCGCTATCACCGGCTGGCCTCGCCCGCGGTGGCGCGCATGCTGGAAAGCATCATGCAGGTCGCCGCCGCCACGCCGCCGCGCAAGAAGGCTTTCGTCGGGCCTCGCGATCTGGCCTTGCGCGCCGCGCGCACCTGTTACGACCATCTCGCCGGCCATCTCGGCGTTGCGCTGGCCGATTCCCTGATCGCCAATGGCCAGATCGAATTGGCGGCCGATGCCGGCATCGTCACCGATAGCGGCGCCGCTCTATTCGATCGTCTCGGCATCGATCTCGACGCCGGCTCTAAACGCAAAAGCCGCATGCTGTGCCGGCCATGCCTCGATTGGAGCGAGCGCCGCCCGCATCTGGCCGGCATCGTCGGCGGCGCGCTGTGCCGGCACTGCTTTACCGCCGGCTGGATCAAGCACATCGACGGCACGCGCGCGGTCGCGATCACCGCCAAGGGCCAGCGTAATTTCGGGGAAATTTTCGGGATCGGTAGCGCATGATCCCGAAAAGTGGGAACCGGTTTTCGGACAAGATCATGCGCAAAA
>JAQSCR010000633.1 GCA_029945495.1 Pseudolabrys sp.
AGATCGGTGGCGTTGGTCTCCAGATCATCCGGGACTGGGTGTTACGGTTCAACGCGCGAGGCCCTGCCGGGCTGCTGGACACCAAGCCGCCAGGTCAGCCCTCCAAGCTCAATGACAATCATCGCCAAGCGATCGTCCGAATGATCGAGAGCGGCCCGATCCCGGCAATCCATGGCGTGGTGCGCTGGCGGCTGATCGATCTGGCGCAATGGATATTCGAGGAGTTCCGCATCACCATCGCTAAGCAGACGCTCAGCCGGGAACTGCGTGCCATGGGCTACCGCAAACTCTCGGCCCGGCCGCGTCATCATGCCCAGGCCGAAGGTGTGATCGAGGATTTTAAAAAAACTTCCCCACGCGCCTGGAGGCGATCGCGCGCGCGAAGGCGGTCGATATCGACAAGATAGAAATCTGGTTCCAGGACGAAGCTCGTATTGGCCAGAAGAACAAGATCACCCGCCGCTGGGCCAAGCGTGGCACCCGCCCAAGCGCGCCCCGCGATCAGCGTACCGCCTCCACCTACATCTTCGGCGCGGTCTGTCCAAAGGAGGGCAAGGGCGCGGCCCTGATCCTGCCGGCTTGCAACACCGAGGCGATGAACCTGCACCTGGCGGAGATCGCTGAGATGATCGCGCCCGGTGCCCACGCTGTGCTCCTGGTCGATCAGGCCGGATGGCACTTATCGACGCGTCTCGTCGTACCGTCCAACATCACCATCGTCGCCCTGCCGCCGAAATCTCCCGAACTCAACCCGGTGGAGAACGTCTGGCAGTTTATGCGCGATAACTGGCTCTCCAACCGCGTCTTCAAATCCTACGACGATCTGGTCGACCACTGCTGCGAGGCTTGGAACAAGCTCGTCGACCAGCCTTGGCGCATTATGTCACTCGGATTACGCCAATGGGCGCACGGGTTCTGATCAATGGGACTTGGTATTAATCGTCAATATCTGTCCGCCGCAGCTTGATCTGTTCCGGCATTTCCCAAATCCACTCGCCTCTGCCACTGGCGCCGCCCTCGCCTCTATGGCGAGCTTTAACGTCGAGAGCCTTCTGCGCTCTACGCAGGGTGGCCTTCGTGATGCCGGCTTCTTTGGCGCGGTGCTGGACTTCCTTGGCCGATACAGCGCCATCGGTCAGTACATCACGTAGAAAATTCATCGCCTCGGGCACAGAGCTTTGCCCCGTCTCTTTCTCGCCTTCGTGTCCGGCTGCGGCTGCAAGCGCTTCATCGGCAGAGGCGGTCACCTCATCATGATCCCATTCGATGGTGGACGTTTCGATTCCATCGGCGATGGTCTTCGAAACGACGCGGAATGCGAGTCCAGGCCGCTTCACACCAATATTATTCTTCATCGGGATAAAAAGGGCTCGCTCGTTACCCGTGTTATTAACGACAAGAAAGGCAACGCGAGCGGCGGCAACGAACGCCAAGCTTCCAAGCACACGCATCAATGCCTCGGAGCCGCCGCCCTTGTTTAAATGGCTCACCCCGACCGCCGCGAAGCCAAGCTTGGCTGCACGGGCCTGAAGTGGGGCAAGAGCTGAACGCACCTCCGCATTCTTGTGCGAGTCGACTGACTTTCCGTTCCCCAGATACGCCGTCACTGGATCAATAATGACAAGTTTGACATCGCCAATTTCGTCTATTGCATCGCAAAGAGATTGTACGTCATCAGCTAGATTGAACTGGCGTTCGAGCGAGCCGGTCCCCTTTGGCTCTTTGATCGCCTCGACTATGTGAACACGCGAAATGTCTGCGCCGGCTGCAATCAAACGCGGGACCAGCGTGTCGGCGGCGTCATCTTCCGCCGAAAGAATGATAACGCTACCATACGACGCCTGCCCCTCGCCGTTTGGCCACCTGCCGCCAACTGTAACCTGAGCCGCCATGTGGACCGTAAGTTGCGATTTTCCCAAACCCGGATTACCGGCAATGAGCGAAAATTTTCCCACAGCAAATCGGTTTGGCCAAAGCCATTGAATCTTCTGAGGCTGAACATCGGAGGCGCGAACCATAACCAAAGTGGCTCTACGGCCAAGATCAACCCGCATGGTGCTTTGTTCAGGTGAAGTGCTAGGTTTGCTCGCGGCGTCACCGTTCCGCGTTCCGGTGAAACTCGATTGGATAACCTCGACTCGGATGGCGACATCCTTTTCCATCTCGCGTTCTATCGCTACTTCATTGGCACATATCGCCGGCACGACTTCCTCGACATGTTCCGTCAGCTCAATGAAGTTTGGGCACGGGTATTCGCCGGGTTCGCCTTTGTTTGGCACCATCGCGACACAATCACGCGCGCGATTTTTTTCCAACGTCGGCCGAATTTGTGCCGTATTGTTATTTGTGAAAAAAGCGATCTGTCCGGCACTAGCGGCCTCGCGCAATATTACGGTCTTGCCGCCATACACCTGTGCCATGATAGCGCGCATTTTGCGGTCAATTTCGAAATCGACTTTTCGCTCTATTGTCATTTTCTACTTCGTAATTTTGAGATTGATAAGAGCAGCGAATGCCGAATCGGTGTTCACCCGATCGCGCGGATCGGGGGCGGGTCGTTTTAGTCCGGCGTTAAGACCGCTCCAAAATGTTGCCCGGACTCGGTCTTCACCATCGTCGTTGATGAGTCCGTTAGAATGACATGCGGCCCAAAGCGTGCCGCCAACTTCATCTTCCGACAGCCAGCCACGCGCCATGCATCGGCCAAGCTTGTATGCGAACGCATGTAGCGTCTCATTTCGCATTGTGAGCTTGGCTTGCGCCAATTCTTCGGCACAACCGCGTAAGGTACCGAGTGCGCCCGGCCGCCCGCTCTTATCGTTGCACCCGAACCTGACGAGTTTCGAGAGCGGCAGCGTAATATGTCCATTAGTCCATCCCAGCGCCTCAGAGAGGCCCCGGTATGCGTCGTCAAGGCGTTCGCAGCCGGTCGCCGCTATCCAAAGATTCAAAGGTGTGTAGGGGCGCGGCCCGTCGCCAAAGTCGACGATTCCCCGTGGGGAAAATTTAAGGTTTAGCTTGCGCCGTTCGATTGCCTGCCCGGTATTGCTCGCGCGCCATACCGCGAGCGCCTCATAGCCCGTCGCCGTCCGCCGCGTCCGGGGGATGCCGAGCGATGGCACCCAAGCCGCCAAGTTCTCCAAAGCGGCATTGTTTAAACGCCGGTGAATTGGCAAATCTTCATCGTTTGTCTTCTGCCCCGGGTTTAGCGGCGCAAATTCTCGCTCCTGTTCGGCCTCGTAGCCATGTAGGGCAAGGGCCGCACTAATCGCCTCGATATGTTCCGGCAACAGCTCCGGCAATTCGGACGGGTCTATATCCTCAAGCGCGTCCGGGCCGGTCCAAACGTAAGGCTGTCCGGTGTCCGGGTGGATTGTCGGCGGCAAGACAGTTTGCCGGCCGGGACCAATCAAATCGCAAGCGCGGTACGTCTTGCGTTTGCCATCGGTCGTTAGCTCGCCGTCATTCGTCGGGAGATTCCACGACTTTGATTTGTCGATGCTAGGCCCGCGAAAGAACCGCGTATCGCCCTTGGCGCCGCGCTTGCTTACCGTTGTCGGCGGCAAAGCCGATAGGATTGCGTTGCGGATGATTGGGTCGTCGGTGTCAATGTCGACGCCGACAAGATACTTTGACGCCGGGCCGCAGACTACGCAAACGCCGGCTTTGCTTTGCGACCAAGCCGAAATCTCGAAACGTGACGGCAGCCGGCGCGTGTATTCATCGCGCCAATTGGTTTTGCCAACCCACTCCCCGCGCTTCTGTTCGCCGGGCCTTTTTGTTCCGGGCATCACAGGAATTGCTGCGTATCCCATTTCTACAAGGCGAGGCCCGGTGATTGAATATGGTCCGATCATGCGAACCGCCAATCGCGCTGGTCGTCACGATGCTGAACAATCACCGCCCAGGCGCCAGCCGCCCACCCATCATCATCTCGCGGCAGTCCGCGCGGATCGCATTGCCACCACCGTTTCGGCACTACCGCTGAAAGGCCGTCGCGGACCCGTGTGATTACGAAGAATTCCCCAGGCTCCCGTGGCGGGTAGCGAGTCCACCGCCATCGTCCGTCTTTGAATTCCCAGCCGGGCATCCCGCCATCGTCTGGCGTCCATTCGAGAACTCGGAAGCGCCTGTGCTTCGGTTTGCCAAGGCTAATTGGCCCGCGTCGTGGCCAATACACGGATGGTTCGGTCGCCACGCCAATCATCGCTGCGCTCCCGCACTGGCGATACCGGCTAACATTGCGATGGTGCTAGCAAGTGAATAGCCGACGCCGAACTTCACCGCGATGTATCGGGCTGCAAACTCGATTGCGTCAGTTGGAGCCGCGTGGCCGGGCTTCGGCGACGACTCTATGGGCGTGTTGCGGTTGGCGGGTAAGTCTGATATTTGATCCATTGTCCACTTAATTTCCGGCCACCGCAGCGCTTCAACGCTGGCGTAGCAATTTAAGATGAAAAAGCCCGGCCGCGCGGCCGGGCTTTTTTTTATTTTGATTTGTTCGTGAAAAGCTTGGGGTCGACATACCCGCCAGCTTGATTGGCGGAGTTGATGCCCCGCTCGTGCAGGCGCTCGACCCTCACGCCTTTTGGAATGTCGGCATTCGGCTTGAGGCCCTGCACATTTGCCGATGCGATTTCTGCGGGGCCTTTCATCACGCGGCCTCCGCATGAAGCAGCGCCCGGATGCTGTCGGTCGTAATCGTATTCCGTGCGCCGAGCTTCACGGCTTTGAGCCTTCCGGCCTTAATCAGGCCGTACACAGAATTACGTCCGACCCCGAGAGTTTCCGCTGTTTCCGAAACGCTGAGGGCCAACCGTTGCTCAAATGGCAGCGATGACGGCTTGAGTTTTCTCGAAGACTTCTCCGCTGGTATCGCGCCCTTTGTGGCGATGCTAGTCATTACGCCACCTCACGGTGGCGCGCGCGCGGCATTGGCCGTTCTTGCGACTTAAGCCAAGCTCGAACGGAATCGGTAGGCTGGCTCGCGCCCGATGCGCGTTACGGCCGGTCCGACTTTCAGTTCTTCCCAGCGGGCAAGCGTTCGCTCGGTGCGCCCGAGTTGTTTGGCTAGATCGGGCCGTTTGATATAATCTTCAAGAACGTTTTTTTCATCAGATGACATTAGGCACCCCATCATGCGGTTGACAGTAAGTGCTTGTCATTGAGCACATTTATGTCGACACCGGTAAACTACCGGGTCGGTTAAGTGCTAGTTATCCGATGGAGAGACTTTATCTACTCCCAGCATTGGCTTCTTCCATTATTTTCTTAATTGCAGTGCAGGCATCGTAAACATTCGTCTTTGGCAGAAGTTTTGCTTTTGATGGCGCGAATCTCTTTTGCGCTGCATACACGGCAGCATCATCTAATTCACCGGTAGCTGTGGCTGCTACGACAAAATTATAAATTTCAAGATTGCGTTTAAACGTGTTCCACGATTTTGGCCTGCTTTTCGCCCGCTTGCGTTTACCTTCGAGTATATCGGCCGCAAATTCTCTTTCTCGGTTGCAAGCACTTCCTTCACGGATACGTGCGGCTAACGTGCGGTAATCGCCAAATTTCGCCGCACCAAGCGAGTCATTTAAATTCTCATCAAAATATTCTTTGGCTTCATTTTGATTGACGAATAATTCTGCCATCACTGACTCTCGTTCATTCGATTAACACGTATGGCGTTGAAATTGGTAATCGTCGATGGGCACGAATAGACCCAAGATCGCGTAACTCGTAACGGCGGCTTCATGTTGGCTTCGCCCTTATTCATTAGGCCGCCTCGACAACCGGTATGGCGGCACTAGCACAATAGTTATCCCAAGCCTCCATAAGCTGCCGACGTTTTTCGAGAAGCTCGCCTCTCCGGTATGCGGCTTCAACTTTGTCGCCAACGGAATGAGCTAACGCCATCTCTACGACATGGTTTGGGAAATTTGTGCATTCTGCGGCCCAGTCTCGAAACGTTGAACGAAAGCCGTGCACGGTAATGTCGTCGCGGCCCATCCGCTTTAGCATTTCGGCCATGGCCATATTCGAGAGAGCCTTGCCATGTTCGCCACCGGGGAAAAGGTACTCGCTATCGCTGCCACTCGTCCGATTAATGACGGCAAGGGCGCTCGCAGATAGGGGCACCCGATGCTCCTTATTCGCCTTCATTCTCACGCCCGAAATCGTCCAAACTTTATTGATCTCGTCGATCTCATTCGAACGTGCGCCAATTACCTCGTTCGTCCGGCTTGCGCACAAAATCAAGAACTCAAGCGCACGGGCCGAAGCGCCGTTGCGCTGTCGAAGCTCAGCCATAAATGCTGCGATACTCTCGTATGGGAGCGCAGCATGGTGCACCACTGCCCGGACCTTGGAGCGCGCCGGTAACAAATGGTCTAGATGACCTTTCCAACGGGCCGGATTATCACCACGCGGCCTAAAACCGCGCACAGCGGCCCAATCAATTACCGCTTCGATCCGACCCCGCACCCGGTTGGCAGTTTCCGGCTTGCTCGACCAAATCGGCTCGATGACCTTCATGACCAGAGGCGTATCGACGGCGGCAACGGGAAGGCTCCCGAACACAGGGGAAGCGTAAGTGGCGAGCGTGCTTAACCACTGGGCGGCATGTTTGATGCTTTTCCAGCTACCGCTATGCGCTGCGATGTAGGCGTCTCGGCACTGATCGAAGTTCATGGCGTGCGCCGCAATGCTCGCCTGTGTGGCGCGCTGCACTCTCTTAGCTTCTATGGGATCGAGCCCTTGCTCGCGCATTTTTCGGCATTCTGTAGCCCGTCGGCGAGCGTCGGCGAGACTTACGATATCGAGCGAGCCAAGGCCCATTAGCCGCTCGACTTGACGTATTTTTCCATTCTTGCTTTTCGTAGTTTCTCCTGTCGCAAACCGATAGAGCCAGCTCCGGTTTTTTTTGTCGTCGCGACCCGCTGTTACTTGCAACCAGAGGCCGCCGCCATCCGCGTACATGCCGGGTTTGGCGGTCTTAATTTTGCGGTCGCTGAGTCGGTTAAGTGTGCGGGCCATTCATCCATCCCAGGCTGTACTGACGTTTGTACCCACGTTGTAAACTTGGTTT
>JAQSCR010000634.1:0-233 GCA_029945495.1 Pseudolabrys sp.
GCCGGGAATGCAGGCCTTGAGCACCTCGGGGTCGTTGAGCTTGGCAAACACCACCTCACGACTTGCGGGAAGCTGCACCTCGCCCGTCATTACCATTGCCATCGCTGCCGTCTCCTCTGCGCAAAGCCTCAAGGCTCACGACTTAAGCCCTTCCGCCCGGCCTGAAAAGGGGCTTTGCAGCAGGGCCGGACCGCAGTAAGTCTGGCCCCGACACCGGCCGATCGAGCTGATAG
>JAQSCR010000634.1:243-7007 GCA_029945495.1 Pseudolabrys sp.
CCGGTTTAGGGAGAGCGTTCATGCCGATTATCACTGCCGATGATGGCTGCCCGATCAATGTCGAAATCTCGGGCAGCGACAGCGCGCCGGCGCTGATGCTGTCGAACTCGCTCGGCACCAACCTGACCATGTGGGACGATCAGGTCGGCGAATGGTCGAAGCATTTCCGCGTCATCCGCTACGACCGTCGCGGTCACGGCGGTTCCGGCGCGCCGAAAGGCCCCTATTCGATGGAGCGCTTCGGCCGCGACGTCATTGCGGTGCTCGACGCGCTCAAGGTCAAGAAGACCAACTGGTGCGGCCTGTCGATGGGCGGCATGGTCGGACAATGGCTGGGCGCTAACGCGCCGGACCGCGTCGAGAAACTGGTCCTCTCCAACACGACGTACTATTACGCCGACAAGGGCCCGTGGAACGACCGCATCAAGTTCGTGCGCGAGAACGGCCTCGAAAAACTGGTCGATCCCAACATGGAGCGCTGGTTCACCGCGGGCTTTCGGCAAAAATCGCCGGACGTGATCGCGCGCATGAAGGCGCTGTTCCTCACCACCAATCCGGAAGGCTACATCGCCTGCTGCGAGGCGATCCGCGACATGGATTTCCGCGACAGCAACAAACGTATCACGGCGCCGACTTTGGTGATCGTCGGTGCGCAGGACCCGGCCACGCCGCCGGCGCAAGGCGAAATGATCGCGCAGCAGATCAAGGGCGCCAAACTGGCGAGCTTTGATGCCGCGCATATTGCGAACATGGAGCAGCCCAAGCTCTATACCGAAGCTGTGCTCAACTTCCTCTCTTAATAGGCTCCTATCATGGACGAGAAAGAACGCTACGCGCTCGGCATGGCCAAGCGCCGCAAGGTGCTGGGGGCCGCCTGGGTCGACAAGGCCAACGCCAAAAAAAACGCCTTCAACGAGGAATTCCAGGATTTCATCACCCGCGGCGCCTGGGGCGAGGTCTGGACAAGGCCGCATTTTGACGACCGCACGCGCCGCATTCTGGTGATCGGCACGATGCTGGCGCTCGGTCATTGGGACGAGTTCGTCATGCATGTGCGCGCAGCGCTGACCGAAGGCGGCTTTTCGCACGACGACATCAAGGAAATCATTTTGCAGCAGGCGATCTACTGCGGCGTGCCGGCGGCCAACCATGCGTTCAAGGAAGCGGCCGCGGTGTTTGAGGCGATCGCCAAAGAAAAATAGCCCGTCCTTGCGGACGGGCTACCGGAATTCGAATGCGCTCGTGATGCGTTAGCGCCGGAGCGAAAACCAGTTCGCTCCCTGCGGCACGGCCGCAATCGCAGCATCAGTCGCCGGCACCGCGACGCGGCGCGCATAGCTGCGTTCGACCATGCAGAGCGCGGTGCCAAGCGCGGCCAGCAAAAGCTGGAGAACCTGCTCGCGCACCAGATCGGTGTTGTTCGACCAGATCGCCGGACCGGCTGAGGCGATGCTGATCGCCACAACGAGAATGAAGCCGCCTTCGAGAATTTCGGTATTGGCCTTGCCGCCGGCCAGCGAACGCAGGCGGTCGACGAGGTGAATGGCGCAAAAGGCCGCGACGGCTAGCTTTACGGTGCCGAAGAAGGCGGCAAGTTGCAGAAGCGCCATCGGGCTGAGATGGAAATGGCTGCCGATGCCGAAGACGAACTGCGAACGCCAGACGTCTTCAAGGCCATAGGTCGGCGAGGTCAGGACGCGCATCGCGTCGAAGCCCCAGAACAGTGTGAAGTAAAGCGCGATCGCAAGGATCATGGCCACGGTGGCGCCGGAAACTTTACGCATGTGATGCTCCTGTTCAGGGCTTCATGCGTAAGCGCTTCAAATCCTAATTTCAAAAGAAACCAAAACTTTACCTTACCGGCTAACCCCGTTGCGTCACCGGTCGCGCATTAACCACCGCACCGGCGCCGTGGAATGACCGCGAGCGCAACTGGAATCGAAAAAGCCCCGCCGTGAGGCGGGGCTTTTCCGTTGATCTCGCCGCAGAATGTTAGCGGTTCTGGCCCTGCTGGCCACCCTGGCCGGGACTGTTCTGCTGCTGGCCCGGCTTTGGATTGCCACCCTGCTGCTGCTGGCCCGGCTTTTGATCGCCCCCCTGCTGCTGTTGGCCCGGCTTCTGGTTGGGATTCTGCTGATTGGGGTTCTGGTTCTGGGACATAAGTTATCCTTCCAACGTTGTTGACCTCGAAGGATCGCCTCGAGGAGCCCACCCGCAAAGACAACGTTGCCTGCGCCAATTCGTTCCGACGCCTCGGCAATCCCGAGCGGCGCGGAACTTGTGGCAGCAATGTGCGTTTCCTGTGCAGCCCAATGAGGATATAGGAGAACGATCGTGGGACGCTATTTTCTGCTTTGGCTTCTGGGTATCCCCCTGCCGATCCTGGCGCTGATCTGGATTTTCGGCGGCCTGCACTAATCGGCGTCAGACCGGCGAGCGGCGCCCCTCGGGCGTCGCCGCCAGCGCCGGGCAGACCGTGAGCCGGTGCCGAGCGCGAACTCACCCGATCGCCTTCCTCCCCCCGCATCTGCGACCAATGACTTAACAACATGCCGCCAGCATAACGTTGCCGCTGCGCCTTCGCCCTGTTAAGCATTTGAGGTGGGGACCTTAGACTGGCTGCCGGGCCGGTCTTTCGGAAAGCGGGCGTAAGCATGGAAGTGTTTCTCCAGCAGCTCATTAACGGCATCACGTTAGGCTCGATCTACGGCCTGATCGCCATTGGTTACACCATGGTGTTCGGCATCATCGGCATGGTCAATTTCGCCCATGGTGATGTGTTCATGGTGGCGGCCTTCGTCGCGCTGGTCGCTTTTCTGATCCTGACCACCTGGCTCGGCGTCTCCTCGATCGCGGTTGCGCTGTTCATCGTGCTGATCGTCGCCATGCTGTTCACCTCGCTGGTCAACTGGATCATCGAGCGGCTCGCCTACCGGCCTTTGCGCGGCTCGTTCCGGCTGGCGCCGCTGATTTCGGCGATCGGCATGTCGATCTTCCTGTCGAATTTCGTGCAGGTCAGCCAAGGCCCGCGCAACAAAGCGATCCCGCCAATGGTTCAAGGTGAGTTCGTATTGTTCACGCAAAACGATTACGCGGTCACCCTCTCATTCAAGCAATTGATAATCTGGGGCGTCACCGCCGTGCTTCTGGTGTGCTTCTGGTATCTGGTCGCCAAGACCCGGCTCGGCCGGGCGCAACGCGCCTGCGAGCAGGACCAGAAGATGGCGGCCTTGGTCGGCGTCAATGTCGACCAGACCATCTCCATGACTTTCGTCATCGCCGCCGCGCTCGCCGCCGTCGCCGGCACCATGTACCTGATGTATTACGGCGTGGTCAGCTTCTCCGACGGCTTCGTGCCCGGCGTCAAAGCCTTCACCGCCGCGGTGCTGGGCGGCATCGGCTCGCTGCCGGGCGCGGTCATCGGCGGGCTTCTGATCGGCCTGATCGAGACCATGTGGTCGGCTTATTTTTCGATCGACTACAAGGACGTCGCCGCCTTCTCGGTGCTCGCCATTACGTTGATCTTCCTGCCGCAGGGCCTGTTCGGCCGGCCGGATGTTGAGAAAGTCTGACATGGCAGACGGCGTAGAAAAGGTGCGTATCGATACCGCAGGCGCTTTGCGCGACGCCGCCATCACCGCACTGCTGGCCTTCGGCCTGTTTCTGCCGCTGATTGGCTTCCAGACCGTCACCAATATCCGCAACGAACTGGTATTGACCACGCGCTGGCCGCTGCTGTTCAGCATCGTCGCTATCGTCGGCGTCGCCCGCCTCGCCTATTCGTTCTTCTTCGCCCCATGGCTGGCGCAACGGCGCTTGCGGCCTGTCGCGGTCACCCCGCCGGCTTGGCGCGGTTTCGTCGGCAAATGGTTCGTCCCCTTCGCCATCGGTTTCGTCATCGTCTATCCGGCCATAGTCATCGCCTCGCTCGGCTTCGGCGGCGCGCTGAAATGGGTCGATAATTTCGGCATTCAGATTCTGATCTATGTAATGCTCGGCTGGGGCCTCAATATCGTGGTCGGCCTCGCCGGATTGCTCGATCTCGGATACGTCGCCTTCTACGCGGTCGGCGCTTACGCCTATGCGCTGCTGGCCAAGGAATTCGGTTTCTCGTTCTGGATCCTGCTGCCGCTTGCCGGCGTGATGTCGTCGTTCTGGGGCATCCTGCTCGGCTTCCCGGTGCTGCGGCTGCGCGGCGACTATCTCGCCATCGTCACGCTCGCCTTCGGCGAGATCATCCGTATCGTGCTGGTCAACTGGGTCGACCTGACCAACGGTTATGCCGGCATCAGCGGCATTCCGCGGCCGAGCTTCTTCGGCATTCCGTTCAACGCCGACGACGACGGCTTCGCCGCGACATTCGGACTCGCATTCTCGCCGATCTACCGCACCATTTTTCTCTATTACCTGATCCTGGCGCTGGCCTTCCTCACCGCCTTCGTCACCGTGCGCCTGCGCCGGCTGCCGGTCGGCCGCGCCTGGGAGGCATTGCGCGAGGACGAAATCGCCTGCCGCTCGCTCGGCATCAACACCACCAATACCAAGCTCACCGCCTTCGGCATGGGCGCGATGTTCGCAGGGTTCGCCGGATCGTTCTTCGCCGCGCGCCAGGGCTTCATCTCGCCGGAGAGCTTCACCTTCCTGGAGTCAGCGACCATCCTGTCGATCGTCGTGCTCGGCGGCATGGGCAGCCAAATTGGTGTGGCGATTGCGGCTATCGTTATGATCGGCGGCACCGAGATCATGCGCGAACTGGATTTCCTTAAGCAGATCTTCGGCGAGTCGTTCGATCCGACCCAGTACCGCATGCTGCTGTTCGGCTTCGCCATGGTCATCATCATGGTGCTGCGGCCGCGCGGCCTAGTCTCGACGCGCGATCCGTCGGTTTTCCTAAAAGAGCGCAAAGCCATCAGCGCCGATCTGGTCAAAGAAGGGCACGGCTAGCGCATGACCATTGCTGGCGACATTTTGCTCCGGGTCGAGCACCTGACCATGCGCTTCGGCGGACTGGTCGCCGTCGATGATCTTTCGTTCGAGGCGCGGCAAGGCGAGATCACCGCGCTGATCGGCCCGAACGGCGCCGGCAAGACCACCGTGTTCAACTGCATCACCGGCTTCTACAAGCCGAGCGAAGGCCGCATCGGGCTCTGTCACGGCGATGCCGCGATCTGGAGCGAACTCGACGCGCTGACTGAAAGCGGCCAGCGCGGCATCAGCCGCCCCGACGGCGGGCTCTATCTGCTCGAGCGCATGCCGGATTACCTTGTCACCCAGCAGGCGCGCGTCGCCCGCACCTTCCAGAATATCCGGCTGTTTCCGGGCATGACGGTTCTGGAAAACCTGCTGGTGGCGCAGCATAATTCGCTGATGCTGGCGTCGGGCTACACGCTGCTCGGCATTTTCGGCTTCCCCTCGTACCGGCGCGCCGAGCGCGCCTCGATCGAGAAAGCACGCGACTGGCTCAACCGCGTCGGCCTCATCCACCGCGCCGACGATCCGGCTGGCGACCTGCCTTACGGCGATCAGCGCCGGCTCGAAATCGCGCGCGCCATGTGCACCAACCCTGTGCTGCTGTGTCTCGACGAGCCGGCCGCCGGCCTCAATCCGCGCGAAAGCGCGCAGCTCAACGAATTGCTGCTGTCGATCGGCAACGAGAACGGCATCTCGATCCTGCTGATCGAGCATGACATGTCGGTGGTGATGGAAATCTCCGATCACGTCATCGTGCTCGACTACGGCGTCAAGATTTCCGACGGCGCGCCGGACGAGGTCCGCAACGACCCGAAGGTGATCGCCGCCTATCTCGGTGTGCCCGATGACGAGGTCGAGAAAGTCGAAGCGGAGGTCGGCTTATGACCGCGCCTCTCCTCTCCGTCCGCGGCGTCAAGACCTATTACGGCCGCGTCATGGCGCTCAGGGGCGTCGATCTCGAGGTCAATGAAGGCGAGATCGTCACCTTGATCGGCGCCAATGGCGCCGGCAAGTCGACGCTGATGATGACGGTGTGCGGCAATCCGCGCGCCCGCGAAGGCAGAATCGAATTCGCCGGCCGCGACATCACGCACTTGCCGACACACGAGATCGCGCAGCTCAAGCTGGCGCAGGCGCCGGAAGGCCGCCGCATCTTTTCGCGCATGACCGTGCTTGAGAACCTGCAGATGGGCGCGCTGGTCGCCGACAAGGCGGAATTCGCCGGCGATCTCGACCGCATGCTAACTTTGTTTCCGCGCCTGAAGCAACGCATCGACCAGCGCGGCGGCACTCTGTCCGGCGGCGAACAGCAGATGCTGGCGATCGCGCGCGCGCTGATGGCGCGGCCGCGCCTGCTGCTGCTCGACGAGCCTTCGCTCGGCCTCGCGCCGCTGATCGTGAAACAGATTTTCGACGCCATCCGCACCCTCAACAAGATGGACGGACTGACGGTCTTCCTGGTCGAGCAGAACGCCTATCACGCGCTCAAGCTGGCGCACCGCGGCTATGTTATGATCAACGGCCTGATCACCCTGTCGGGCACCGGCCGCGAATTGCTGGAACGTCCCGAAATCAAACAGGCCTATCTCGAGGGGGGCGCGTAACATGGACCCCGCCGCCGGCTTCTCGTTTACGCAAATTTTCTACGAGGAAGGCTCAATCGGCATCTTCCTGCTGGTGACCATCATCCTCGGCGGCGGCGCGGCATGGCTGTCCGGCCGAGCCATAGCGTTGACCTGGCGGCCGGGCTGGCAGGTCTTTGCCTATAGTCTAATCCTCGGCTTCGCCGTGCG
>JAQSCR010000635.1:0-5948 GCA_029945495.1 Pseudolabrys sp.
GCTGCCGCCGAACATGCGCGGATAGGTGTCGGTGAACCGGAACAAGGCGCCGGCATCCTCGGTCTCTAGAAAGATCACCTGATGATTGTCGCGCGCGCGCACGCGAATATCGCCGTTGAACGGCGTGTCGCGGCCGATCTTGGAATTGAGCGAGAAGCTGCGGATGCGGCCGCTGCGGCGCGACAGCCGCAACTCGAGCCCGCGCAAGGTCTCGCCATTGTGGCCGGCCACCGTGCCGATCTTGATATCGAGGTCGAGATCGGCCTGCTTACGCTTGTTCTTTTCCTCGACGCCGGCCAGCGACGCTTTGACGAAAGCGCGACCGTCATAGACGTCGCCGCGCATCGTCACGCGCAATATACCCTCGCCGCTGCGGTCGGCTTTCAGGGAAACCTTGTCGCCGTCGGACAGGCTGAACACCGGAAAATTGGCCGACGCCAGCGTGTTGTTGGCATCGAGTTCGACGGATCCCTTCACCGTCACGCCGCCGCCTTCGACACTGAGGTCGTCGAAGCGGGTTTGCTTGGCGGTCTTGGTCAACGTAAAGGTCGCGCGCGCCGCCTTACCTGACGACTTCACCCAGCCCGGCAGCAAATTGTCGATTCTGACCGGCGTAAGATCGGCCTCGACATTCATGCGCTCGTCTTTGACGTAGTCGCCGATCAATCCGACCATCCTGATCGGAACAGCGCCGGTCACCGCGCTGCCGAAATCGATGCCAAGGCGGCGGCGCGCCGCCTCGTCGACCGAGGCTTGCAGACGCAACTCGGCGCTGACGTCGCCGCGTTTTCTGCGGACTTCTATGCCAGCCGGCATTCCGTTGATCTTGACGTCGCCTTTGATCTGGTAGCCGTCGGTAGAGGCGTTGACCTTGAGCGAGGCGGCTTCGACTTTCTGGCCGAGGAACAGCCGATCGGCAACGAAGCTTGTCAGGTCGGCGTTGACCGAATAGGTCGTCGCATTCTTCGACATGTTCTTGTCGAGCGGCATGCCGAGGACGACCTGGGCGCTGATCGTGCCGCGGGTCGATCCCGGATCGAGCGGCAGCCCAACCGTCTCGCGCAACGCGCCACTCGACAGCAATTCGGCAGCCGCCGGCACCGCGCCATCAATCCGGAACGACACCCGGGCCGGCGGCGGCTTGAGATGGGTATCGGGCACCTCGAAGACGCCACTGGCGACATTGAGCTTGCGGCCCGGCGCCACCTCGACCGTGCCGCGTCCCAGATTGACCGTCGCGGTGCTGCCGGTGACGCGCACGGCAAGATCGGCGTCGCGGATGGCCGGCAGATCGTCGACTGGCCGCAATGTGGTGCCGCTGGTCTCGATGTCGATCGCCAGCCCATCTTCCGGCGTTGGCGGTCCGTCCTTCTTGAAGTCGGCCAGCGGCGCGTTGCCGGCGATGACGACGCGCTCGACGGTACCGCCGGTAATGTGGCCCATCACCCACTCGCGCACGTCGGCGGCGGCAAAAACCGGCCATAGCCGCCTCAGCACCGCCATCGGCATGCGGGTGCCGGCGACGCCGAAAGCCAGATGCGGCTCGGCGCCGGATAGATCCAGGCTGCCGGTGACGGCAACGCCGATATTATATGACGGACGCGTATCGACGCGGCTGAAGTCGCCTTGGTCGAGATCGATGCGCTTGCGCGCCGGATCGATGCGCGCGCGCACCGCGACCCGGTTGATCGCGAAGCCTTCCTGGTCCGCGGATGCCGACGTGCCGAGAATGACCGGATCGATCACTGGATCGCCCCGCTCCATGGTCAGCCGCCAGGCGGTGTCGCCTTCTGCCGGCGGCTCCACCATCGCCCGCATGGTGAATTGATTGCCGCCGGAGTGAATCTGGAACGGCACGAGCAGATTGCGGCGTTGCGCATCCCAGTTGAAGCGGAAGTCGGCGCGCTCGATATCGATCCGTGAATTTTCGTCGGCATGATCAACGATGCTGCCGGGATCGGTATAGAGCTGGCCCTGTACCACCTGCGGCGTGCCGTCGGCTGCGATATCGGCGCGGATGCTGGCCGATACCGGCAGGTCGATATCGATGCTGCTGTCGTTGAGCCGCAACGCCAGCAAGATGTCGCGGGTCGAGACTTTGCGCGCTTCGATGCCGACGGCGCGAATGCCGTCGCCGACAGGCCGCATCGCGGCGCTGAGAACCCACGGCCGCTCGGTATTGACCGACTCCAGCCTGAAGATCACGCCGCCTTGCGCCGGCCGCGTCAGGCTGGCGTTGATACGGTCGAAAGTCCAGCGCTTGCCGTTGCGCCGATCGTCGACGATGAGGTTGCCGTTCTTCAATCCGAGTTCGCGCAGATCGTGGCCGTCGAGGCCGCTGGCGCCGATGCCGTCGAGCCAGGTCATGGCGCCGGCGATGTCGGTGAACGCCGCCGCGGCCGCGTTTGGCGCCGGCGTCGCCGGTACGCCCGCCGGCGGCGCGGGATGCGCCACGCCGGGCGGCGCCGTCGCGATTGGCCGCAGCGACTCGGCCTTGTCGCCGCCGGCAAAGACGGTGACACGGCCGTCGGTTTCGATTCGCACCGACATTTCGGCGCCGACCAAATTGAGGCTTTCCGCCCGCACCTTGCCGGTCAGCAGCGCAGAGCCGGACAGCCCGACTTCGGCCTTCGGCGCGCTCGCGACCACGGTGCCGCCGGCATCGCGCACGACGATATCGCGCAGGCGCAAGGTGGTGCGGCCGGTCTCGTCGCGCTCGATCTGGGTGCCGCCGACCGAGACATTATCGGTGGCGCCGAAATTCTCCTCGATCGCCGCCTTCAGCCAGGGCGTGGCGAGGTCGAGTTCGATCGGCCCGCTCGACAGCCGCCACCATAATGCGAGGACACCGACCGTCATCAGCGCGCCGGTCACGGTCAGGCCCCAGAACAACCGCCGCAGAAACGGCAGCCGCATCGTCTTGACCAGCCGCCGGCGGAAGGAGCCCCAGCGGCGGCGAATGGTCCCTGATGGCGCATCATGCGGTGCGTCATGCGCGCCATGGCGCGGCGCGCGATGCGTCGCATCATGCGGATGCGGCTTGCGCGACGCCGCCGGTGCCTTGTGGGCGGGATGCCCGTGATGGTGGCCCTTGCCTGTCATTCCCTCACATTATTGCCTGAACGCGGTCTCAGTGGCCTCGACGCGATCTTTACTGCCTGTACGCGATCTACTGCCCGGGCGCGACACGGCGGCCCATTGGCCGTTGCATCCGGATGAGCCGTGCTCGTGGCGCTGGCCAACAGGGCAAAACGACGCCAAAGGCTGTAAAATCGTCGCGACGGTTGCGTCCGCCCCGAGCAAATGGCAAGTGCGATCCCCTGGGCGATCCCCTGGGCGATCCTTTGGGCGCGCCCGTCTCGACATTGACCGGTCGAAAGCGACGAAAGGAAGGCACATGCCCGTGAGCGGTAAAGGCAAAAAAGCCGGCGCACCGGCAGCAGCCGCTGCGGCAACTGGCCCGCAGGAAGGCGACAAGGCCCCGGCGTTCAAGCTGACGCAGGACGACGGAACATCCGTGGCGCTGAAAGATTTCAAAGGCCGCAATCTCGTCCTTTATTTCTATCCGAAAGCCGACACGCCCGGCTGCACCAAGGAAGCCATCGCCTTCTCCGCCGCCCGCGCCGCCTTTGCCAAAGCCGGAACCGACATTCTCGGCGTCTCCGCCGACCCGGTCGCCGCCCAGACCAAGTTCAAGACCAAGCACAAGCTTAGAATCGCACTCGGTTCCGACGAGTCGAAAGCGATGTTGCAAGCCTATGGTGCCTGGGGCGAGAAATCGATGTACGGACGCAAATTCATGGGCGTCATCCGCAAGACATTTCTGATCGACGGCGAAGGCCGCATCGCCCGCATCTGGCCGAAGGTGAGCGTCGAAGGCCATGCCCAAGAGGTTCTTGAAGCGGTGCTGGCGGCGGTGCGCGCACCTTAGCCGCGCCCGCCAATTCACAGTCCGCACACGGCTTTGCCCGCAGGGCAGCGCCGCCGCGCCGCGCGGTTACCGGTTTCTTAACCATATCGGTTTGATATCGGCGCTCTGGCAAGCGGCCGTCACGGCCGCGCCGGCGCGGAGCGTTCATGTCGTATACGGCCCAGTCCCATGTCGAACACCGCGGCCGCGCCGCCTCCTCCCGTCAGCAATCGGCCGAGTCCGTTTCACACCACTTGAACCGCAAGCACGGCTCAAACGGGGCGCTCGCCGATTACACCTTGGTCCATGCTGGCCGCCAGGTGCGCATCGGCCCGGTCGCCTTCTGGATCGTCGTCGGCACGCTGGTCATCATGGGCGTGTGGTCGATCGCCACCGGTACCTATTTCGCCTTCCGTGAGGACGTCCTCACCCGCCTGATCGGGCGGCAGGCCGACATGCAGTTCGCCTACGAAGACCGCGTCGCCGAGTTGCGCGCGCAGGTCGACCGCATCACAAGCCGGCAGATGCTCGATCAGGAACAGTTCGACCATAAGCTGCAGGCTTTGCTGAAGCGGCAGGCCATGCTTGAGCAGCGCACCTCGGCGATCACCGGCGACGTGTTGACCACCGGCTCGATCAAGCCCGCCCGCATCCAGCCTGCCGAGGCGCGCAAACCGGTCAAGCCGTCGCCAATCAGCGACACCGTCATCTTCACCGCCCCGCCCGACCGCGAGGCGCGGCTGCAGTCGCGCGAACAGGCAGTCAACCCGACCCGCTTCGCCAGCGGCGCCAATACCAACAGCATGGAAGGCGTGCTCTCGCGCGTGTCGCTGTCGCTGGACAAGATCGATCAGAGCCAGATCGCGACCTTGACCGACATGGAAGAACAGGCCGACACCAAAGCGCGGCGCATTGGCGGCGTGCTCGCCGATCTCGGCATCAATGCCAACAAGATGCCGGCCGCCCACGGCATCGGCGGCCCCTACATCCCGCTCAAGGTGCCGAAAGGCAACGGCGCCTTCGAGCGCCAGCTCTATCGCATCAATGTCGCGCGCGCGCAGATCAACCGCTACACCCAGGCGCTGGTGTCGGTGCCGGTGCGCAAGCCGGTCATCGGCGAAGTCGACATGAGTTCGCCCTTCGGCATGCGCATGGACCCGTTCATGAAAGGCCCGGCGATTCACGCCGGGATTGATCTGCGCGGCGACGCCGGCGATCCGGTGCGCGTCACCGCCAACGGCACGGTCACCACCGCCGGCTGGAATGGCGGCTATGGCAACATGGTCGAGGTCAACCACGGCAACGGCTTCTCGACGCGTTACGGGCATATGTCGAAAATCGAGGTGAAGGTCGGCCAGCATGTGGCGATCGGCCAGACCATCGGCCGCATCGGCTCGACCGGCCGCTCGACCGGCAACCATCTGCATTATGAAACGCGCATCGATGGCGAAGCGGTCGATCCGCAGAAATTCCTGCGCGCCGGCCTGCGGCTCGGCAGCGGGATCCTGGGCGCGAATATTTAAAGTCGCTCAATTGCCCCGGACGCGGCGCAGCACGAGCGAAAGCGAAGTGTTGCGGCGCAGAGCCGGGGTCTTATCAAATTCCGAACTCGTAACGGTCCCGGTTCTGCAGTGCACCGCTGTCGCGCTGCACTGCGCCCGGGACACGAGCGCCCCTACTCCACGTCCTCGACACTATCCGGCCCGCCGCCGAACGCCTTCTGCGCCAAGGCCGCCTGCATGAACATGTCGAGATCGCCATTGAGTACGCCCTCGCTGTCGGAGGTCGATACGCCGGTGCGCAGGTCCTTGACCATTTGATACGGGTTGAGCACGTAAGAGCGGATCTGGTGGCCCCAGCCGATGTCGGTCTTGGCGTCCTGCAGGGCGATCGCCTTGTCCTCGCGCCGCTTGACCTCCGCCTCAAACAGCTTGGCGCGCAGCATGTCCCAGGCCATGGCGCGGTTGCGATGCTGCGAGCGATCCTGCTGGCATTTCACCACCGTGTTGGTCGGAATATGCGTCAGGCGCACCGCCGA
>JAQSCR010000635.1:5998-6978 GCA_029945495.1 Pseudolabrys sp.
CGCATCACATCGGTGCGCACGTCCTTCTCGTCGATCTCGATCTTGATGCGATCGTCGATGACCGGGAACACCACCACGCTGGCGAATGAGGTGTGGCGCCGCGCGTTGGCGTCGAACGGCGAGATGCGCACCAGGCGGTGCACGCCGTTTTCGCTTTTCAGCCAGCCATAGGCGTTATGGCCCTTGATCTGCACGGTCGCCGACTTGATGCCGGCGCCCTCGCCTTCGCTCTCTTCGATCCACTCGACCTTGTAGCCCTTCTTCTCGGCCCAGCGCACATACATGCGCATCAGCATCTCGGCCCAGTCCTGGCTTTCGGTGCCGCCGGAGCCGGCGTGGACTTCGAGATAGCAGTCATTGGCGTCGGCTTCGCCCGACAGCAGCGCCTCGAGCTCGCGCCGCGCCACTTCCGCCCGCAGATTCTTGAGCGCGCCTTCGGCCTCGCCGACGGTGGCGGTGTCCTTCTCAGACTCGCCCAGTTCGATCAGCATCAGCTGGTCGTCGAGGTCCTGCTCGATGCGGCCGATGGCCTTGAGCTGGTCCTCCAGCGCGTCGCGCTCGCGCATGGTGCGCTGCGCCTTGGCCTGGTCGTTCCAGAAAGCGGGATCTTCGGCGAATTTGTTCAGTTCGGCGAGGCGGCGCGTCGCAGTATCGACGTCAAAGATGCCTCCTCAGCAGCCCGACCGACTGCTTGATGTCTTCAACCAGATTGTGAGTTTCCGCGCGCATCGTCTTGTCCATGCCGCCTGGAGGCGGCGCCTTTATCAATGCCGCCTGGAGGCGGTGCCTTATCAATGCCGCCGGGGCGGCGTTCTCTGAATTGTTATCGTGGGGGGATTTAACGGCGAAGGAGAGGAAGCGCAACCTTCGTCAGGCCGCCCTGCTTTCCTCAGTACAGCCCGCCGGTGCCGGAGCGCACGGCGCGGCCGGATTCGGGGGACACGCCTTGCCCCCAGGCCCGTGGCGGCGGCGGACCGCCG
>JAQSCR010000636.1 GCA_029945495.1 Pseudolabrys sp.
CACGCTCAATGTGGTCGAGGATCATGTAGGTGCCGAGCGAGCGGTCGCCGGCCTCCGGATCGAAGAACGAATAAACCATCGACAGCCCGTCGCTGAGAACATCGGTCAGCGCCACCGCCAGCAATTGCCCGGCGCCGCGGCCGTTGATGCCAGAATCGGGGCCGCGCCGGCGATAGTCGATGACGCGGGTGTCGACGTGGCTATCCTCGATCATCATCGCGTAGTCGAGCACGGTCATGTCGGCCATGCCGCCGTCGCGGTGGCGGGCGTCGAGATAGGCGCGGAACACGGAATACTGCTCGGAGGTCGGCGCCGGCTTGCGCATGTCGCCGATCATGTCGGCATTGGCGTCGGCGATGCGGCGCATGTTGCGCGACGGCTTGAAATCGGCGACCAGCACGCGCACCGAGACGCAGGCGCGGCAGGTCTCGCAGGCCGGCCGATAGGCGATCGACTGGCTGCGGCGGAAGCCGCCATGCGTCAGCAGGTCGTTCAATTCGGCGGCGCGCTCGCCGACCAGATGCGTGAAGACTTTGCGCTCCTCCTGGCCCTTCAGATAGGGGCAGGGCGACGGCGCAGTCAGGTAGAATTGCGGCGTGTCGCGCGAATGCTGGGTCATCGAACCGCTGTGCCGGCCTCCTCGGACTCGAATGCGCAAGCATCGCGCGGCGCGCCGCTCGCGTCAAAGGGCTTGAGCGCCCATTCGGGCGGCCAAATGGGCGTGGGGGCCATGCGGTTTGCCGTCACCTCGCCCCGGCGACGAAGGGCCGCAATTGGGCGGCGCGCTGGGGATTGTTGATGATGACCGTGCCGAGCACGATGTCGTGCAGCAGCCGCTTGCGCTGGTTGAAGAAGGCCACCAGCAGCACGAACGGGGTAAACGCCGAAACCGAGAACCAGAAGGCGACGGCGTGCACCGCGCCGAGCACGAAATAGGCCGGCGCGCCGTACCAGGTGCGCATCTCCAGTTCCATCACCCGCATGCCGATGGTGGCCGAGCGGGGGCCGCCGAGGCTGGCGCCGAAATAGGCGATGGCCCAGATCACCGAGGCCGGCGGCAGCAGCCAATAGAGCGCCCAGCCGAAGCCCAAAGTGACGATGCCGAAGGCGAAAATGAACATCGCCGCCAGCGCGACTGGGATCGCGATCACCAGAAAATCGATGAGGAATGCCACCACCCGGCGGGCAAGCACGCCCTCGAACAGCTCCGGATTCAAGACCGGGTCAAAGGCGTGCGGTTTGATATCCATCGACATAGCTTTGTGACCCTTTCGCCCTTAGGCGACACCCTCGCAGATGGCGAATATATAGGTTCCGCGCAAGGGACGGAAAGTGGCCGATATGCTTATCTGGCGGCAAGACCGTGCCTTCCGAGCGCCCGGCCCGGAGAGAGACAAGACATGAGCGTGACCATCGCCGATATCCAGGACGCCCGCCGCGTGATTGCCGGCGCGGTGCTGCGCACGCCGATGCTGCCGGCGCCCCGGCTATCGGTGCTGACCGGCGCCGAGGTGTTCGTGAAATACGAAAACCTCCAGGTCACCAACTCGTTCAAGGACCGCGGCGCGCTGGTCAAGCTGACCTCGCTCAGCGCGACTGAGCGGGCGCGCGGCGTCGTCGCCATGTCGGCCGGCAACCACGCCCAGGCGGTGGCCTATCACGCCGCGCGGCTCGGCATTCCGGCGACCATCGTCATGCCGGTGACGACACCGTTCGTCAAAGTCGCGGCGACGCGCTCGCATGGCGCCGAGGTGGTGCTCGACGGCGAGAGCGTCGCCGACGCGCAGGCGCGCTGCGAGATCATCCAGAAAGAGCGCGGCATGACTTTAGTGCATCCTTACGATGACGAGAAGGTCATCGCCGGGCAGGGCACTATCGCGCTGGAGATGCTGGAGGAGGTGGGCGACCTCGACCAACTGGTAATCCCGATCGGCGGCGGCGGGCTGATTGCCGGTAATGCGATTGCCGCGCGCGCGATCAATCCGAAAATCGAGATCGTCGGTGTTGAGGCGATGCTTTACCCGGCGGTCTGGAACGCGCTCGAGCACGGCAACCGGTCGATCGGCGGGGCGACCCTGGCCGAAGGCATCGCCGTCAAGAATGTTGGCAAGCTCACGCTGCCGGTGATCCGCGAACTGGTGTCCGACGTCGTCCTGGTCGACGAGGCGCATCTCGAACGCGCGGTCAACGCCTATGTCACCTTGCAGAAGACCATGGCGGAGGGCGCCGGTGCCGCCGGGCTGGCGGCAATGCTGGCCGAGCCCGCGCGTTTCAAAGGCAAGCGCGTCGGGCTCATTCTGTGCGGCGGCAATATCGACCCGCGCATTCTTGCGTCCATCATGGTGCGCGAACTCGAGCGCGAGGCCCGCATCGTCTCGTTCCGCCTCGCGATTCCCGACCAGCCCGGCGTCCTCGGCGTCGTCGCTACAAGGCTCGGCGCGCTCGGTGCCAATATTCTGGAAGTCGAGCACCGCCGCCTGCTGCTCGATGTGCCGGCCAAGGGCGCCAAGCTCGACGTCACCATCGAGACGCGCGACGCCGCGCATGCCAGCGAGATCATGGCGGCGCTGGCCGCCGACGGCTATCAGCCGGTGCGGATCGGCGCGGGTTCCATAACGGCGTGAAAGTTACGGCGGCCGCGGACGGCGCACCGGGTATTGAGATAAATCAATGTAGACCTGCCGCGGCGCACGCAACCTGTTTCAATGACGAAAAATCCATGGCCATCTGACAAATGGCTGCCCGTGTCGATCGCGCCGGCCGACAGCGACCTGGAGGTCTGCGTGATCGACGGCCGGGACATTCATGCCCTGGTGTTCCCGTGCCGCAAAAGCGGCGCCATCTGGGTCGATGCCGTCACGAAAAAGCCGCTGGATATCCAGCCGACCCATTGGCGGATCTGGAACGAGAAAAATACGCTTTAGCTTGTCTTGTTGCCGAAGGACGGCGCGGCTTGTGCGTCGGCCAGTTTTGCCTCTTCCTCGGCCAACAGTCGCTGAAGCGTCTTGCGCTTGGTCGGGTCGGTTGTGGTTTCAAGTAGCTGCTTGAAACGGTCGATATTCGCCTGGACGATTCGTTTCATAGCGTGCGACTCCCGCAGAAGCGGTTTTACATATTCAAATTCTACATTGTGACTTTGCTGCTGTCATCCCTTTGCCGGGTACCGGACATAAGAAAGCGTGCATAAAATATTACCTAAACTTCGCGGTAATCCCGTTTTGAAGGCCGGTTGGGCATGAAACTGGCCCTGTGTCAGGCTTTTGCAATGCGGCGTTTTGCTCCATGCGGAGCTTCGCGGCGTCCGAATTGGCGCTACTTCTGCATCGCCCGCCAGATGCGCTCGGGCGTTGCCGGCATTTCGATATGGCTGACGCCAAACTCGGCCAGCGCATCGACCACGGCATTGACCACTGCCGGCAGCGCGCCGACGCAACCGGCCTCGCCAGCGCCTTTGGTGCCGAGCGGGTTGGTCTTGGTTGGCACCGGATTGGCCTCGACATGAATGCTGGGGAAATTGTGCGCGTGCGGCATGGCGTAATCCATGAACGACGCTGTCACCATCTGGCCGCTCTCGTCGAAATGGATGTCTTCCATCAGGGCCTGGCCTGCGCCTTGCGCGACGCCGCCATGGATCTGGCCATGCAGCAGCAACGGATTGAGCACGGTGCCGACGTCGTCGACGACGTTATAGCGCACGATTCCCGTCTCGCCGGTTTCGATATCGATCTCGACTTCGCAGATGTGACAGCCATTCGGATAATTGTTGACCGGCGTCTTGTGCACGGCGGTGGCGGCCAGCCCCGGCTCCATGCCGGCTGGAATTTTCGCCGGCACCATCGCGTCGGCGGCGATTTCCTTCATCGTCATGGTGCGGTTGGTTTTGGTTGACGAGAAGACGCCATCGGCGAACTTGACGTCGTCGGCATCGACCTTGAGCGCATGCGCGGTAATCAGGACCGCCTTCTCGACGATCTTGTCGCTAGCGCGGGCGAAAGCGGCGCCGCCCATGGTCGCCGAGCGCGAGCCGCCGGTGCCTTCGCCGTACCAGACCTGATCGGTGTCGCCCTGCACGTAGCGGATGTCGTCAGGATGGACGCCGAGGCGGTCGGCGACGATCTGCTTGAACACGGTTTCGTGGCCCTGGCCCTGGCTGTTCGAGCCGGCGAACATGGTGATGCCGCCGTTGCGGTCGAAGCGGACCTCGGCGCCTTCGGTGCCGGGCGCGGCGGCGCGTTCGATGGTGTTGGACAGGCCGATGCCGCGCAGTTTGCCGGCCTTGCGCGACTCCTTGCGGCGCTTGGCGAAACCGTCGAAGTCGGCCATCGCCAGAGCGAGGTCCATGTTCTTTTCGAACTCGCCGCAGTCATAGGTAAACGTCAGTCCGGTCTTGAACGGCATTTCCTTCGGGCTGAGGTAGTTGCGCCGGCGCAAGGTGACACTGTCGATGCCGAGCTGTTTGGCGGCGAGTTCGACCATGCGCTCGATGACGAAGGCGGCTTCCGGCCGGCCATTGCCGCGATAGGGGCGGACCGGATTGGTATTTGTGAAAACGCCGGTGACGTCGACGAAGATCGCCGGTGTGCGATAGGTGCCGGCGAGCGTGCCGGCATTGAGGAAGAAGGCTGGCATGTTGTGCTGCAGATAGGCGCCGATAGCGGCCGTGGTCGTCACCTTCATCGCCAGGAAATGGCCGTCTTTGTCGAGCGCCAATTCGGCCTCGGTGACGTTGTCGCGCGCCTGCGCGTCAGACAGGAATGCCTCGGTGCGGGTGCTGATCCATTTCACCGGACGGCCGGTGAGCTTGGCGGCGTGGCAGACCAGCGGGATCTCGTTGAAGATCGGCGTCTTCATGCCGAAGCTGCCGCCGGTGTCGCCGGTAATAACATGCACGGCAGTCTCGGGCACTTTCAGGATCGCCGCCAGATCGCCGCGAAAGCCGTGCGGGCGCTGGGTGGCGGTGTGCAAAGTGTAGCGGCCGCTGGCGGCGTGAAAATGCGCCACCGCGCCGCGCGGCTCCATCGTCACGGCAGTGACGCGGTTGATGACGAAGCGGCCTTTGACGACATGCGCGGCCTTGGCGAAGCCGGCTTCGGTCGCGGCCTTGTCGCCGATCAGTTCGACGAAGGAGATGTTGTCCTTGCATTCGTCATAGACACGCGCCTTGCCTTGCGTCGCTTGTGCGGTGGAGACGACGGCGGGCAATTCCTCATAGTCGACCTGCATCAGCTCTGTCGCATCCTGCGCCTGCGCCAAAGTGTCGGCGACGATGAAGGCGACGGTGTCGCCGATGAAGCGCACATGCGTGTCGGCCAGCACCGGGTAGCGCGGCTTCACCATCGGCGAGCCGTCGCGCAATTTCAGGCCGGGGTGCGACATCAGATCGCCGAGGCCCGCCGCCTGCCAATCGGCGGCGGTGATGACGGCGAACACGCCGGGCGCGGCCTTGGCGGCGGTTGTATCGATCGATTTGATCCGGGCGTTGCCGTGCGGCGAGCGCAGCACGACGCCATAGGCCATGCCGAGGATCTGGATGTCGTCGGTGTAGGAGCCGCCGCCGCGCACCAGGCGCGGGTCCTCGAAGCGCGAGACGCCTTGGCCGATTGCAAATTCACCCATCTGCGTTTCCTCAGGTTTCCGCTGCACCGTTCGTCCCCGCGAAAGCGGGGACCCAGTGCTTTCTATAATAGGTCGGATTATTCAGTCTGGGTTCCCGCCTGCGCGGGAACGAACGGAGTGTGGGGTGGCCGTCTGAACTCTATTTCTCGGAACGCAGTTTTTCCGCCACGCGCGGTGCGAAGTAAGTGAGAATGCCGTCGCAGCCGGCGCGCTTGAACGAGGTCAGGCTTTCCATCATCGCCCGCTCGCCGTCGAGCCAGCCATTGTTGGTGGCGGCCATGATCATCGCGTATTCGCCGGACACCTGATAGGCGAAGGTCGGCATGCCGAAGGCATCCTTCACGCGCGCGACGATGTCGAGATAGGGCAGGCCGGGCTTGACCATGATCATGTCGGCGCCTTCCTCGATGTCGAGCGCGACTTCGCGCAGTGCCTCGTCGGTGTTGGCCGGGTCCATCTGATAGGTGCGCTTGTCACCATGTAGCGTCTTCGACGAGCCGACCGCGTCGCGGAACGGGCCGTAAAAGGCAGAGGCGTATTTCGCCGCGTAAGCCATGATCGACACGTCGGTGAGGTCCTCAGTATCGAGCGCGCGACGGATGGCGCCGACTCGGCCGTCCATCATGTCGGACGGTGCGATGATGTCGCAGCCGGCCTGCGCCTGCACCAAGGCTTGCTTGACCAGCACCGCGACCGTCTCGTCGTTCATGATGACGCCGTCGTCGCGCAACAGGCCGTCATGGCCGTGGCTGGTGAAAGGATCGAGCGCGACGTCGCAGAGGATGCCGACCTCGGGCACTTCCTTCTTGATGGCACGTATGGCCCGGCAGACCAGATTGTTGTCGTTGAGTGCTTCCGAGCCGGTCGCGTCCCGTAAAGCCGGATCGGTATAGGGAAACAGCGCGATGCACGGGATGGTCAGCTTGGCAGCGCGTTCGGCCTCGCGCACCGCCTGGTCGACCGACAGCCGCTCGACCCCCGGCATCGAGGCGATGGGGGAGCGGGCATTGTCGCCGTCCATGACGAACAAAGGCCATATCAGGTCGTCGGTGCTCACCACATTCTCGCGCACCAGCCGGCGGGCCCATTCGCTGCGCCGGTTGCGCCGCATCCGCGTCGGCAGGTCGAGCGGGGCCGGCGCGCCGGCGCTGGCATCGGGCTCGCCCGCCATAAAGCCGATTTTGTGCTGCAAGGGACGTCCAAATTTGATGGCCATGGTGTTCTCCGAGCGCTGTTTTAGTGCGCCGGCGCGCCGAGGTCGACTCCCGCCTCGGGCCATAGGCGACGGGCGGGGCAGGGATCTTGAATTGCCGTGCTGTCGGCGTGATTTGCCAGAGGATTCAGGGG